>JALYJH010000001.1 GCA_030775415.1 Acidobacteriota bacterium
TTCAACGAATGGACGGAAGCATTCGGATCCGAGCGGCTGACGGGAGCCCTGCTGGACCGGCTCACCCACCACGTCCACATCCTGGAAATGAATGGGGAAAGCTACCGGCTCAAGGATAGCGAGCAGAAGCGCGTCAGCAAGACGCGTTCTTAGGTCGCCCCGCCCTCATTCTCAGGCGCCGATTTACGAGGGCGGCTTCCGCTCCGGCCTAAACGCGCCCCGCAAGGCGGGCCACAGGCCTACGCTCCAGCCGCCCCAGTGGTCTAGTTTTACTCCGCCGTTGACAACGCACCGAGATTTTGATTCCGTGGCGTGATATGATGGCACGGACTGCTGAGGCTAACATGACGCGAAGCCGAACTGTGGGAGGAATTGAGATGAGCAATCCATTTGGGAAGATCGCGATAGGTTGCGTACTTGCGCTCGCCTTAATCGGCTCGGCCGCCTATGGGCAGGCGCCAACGCCGGTCGCACCAATATCAGTCGCGGTCGTGTCGCCCACCTACACTTCGATTGCGATGGAAACCACAGTCAATCGTCCGGCGGCGGAGGTGTGGAAACGTATCGGCAAATACTGCGACGTCAGCGAATGGCTTCAGATTCCGGCTGGGTGCAGGATCATATCGGGTACGGACGGTGAGTTTGGCGCCGTCCGCTCCATTGGGGGCGAAGTGCTCGTGGGCCGAACGGAGCTCTCTTACACCTATGCGCAACCCCCGAAGGAGGGCACACCGTACAACCTCTACCACGGCACGGTTGAAGCGCGGCCATTGACGGCGACCACGTCCAAGCTTGTATACACCTTGGTCTTCGATAATTCAAAGCTGCCAGACGACGCGGCGCGCGCCGCGTTTATAGAAGTACGCCGCGCCAGATTCACGAAAGCGCTGCAGGACATGAAGACGCTCGCGGAGGGCGGCACGCTGCCGCCACTCCCGCCGGCCAAGTGACCCTTTTCAGGAAAACTGCCTGCGGCATCGCCCACGTCAATATCCCGGTGTATCACGCGGGCTAGTTGATGGGATCCTTCAGTGCACGCGCTTAGACGACTGCTGGTGATGACTCCGCCAACGCCCCCGCCGTTTTCAATTTGACGACACCTGTGCTCCGCAAAAATTCAATCTGGCATGACGCAGCCTCCTTTTCCAGGCTGTATTCGCAGTGCAAGCCTCCAAGCACCGGCGTTGAAGTAACGCAGTAGCCGTGGGACAGCATGGTCCACTCCGCGGTGGGATGAGCGGTAACGTTGGTGTGCAGAATCCGGCGGGATCTTCAAAGCGACAAACACGTAGAGGACTTGGAAAGTGGATGTGATGGATACGAAGAAATCGCAGGCGACAATGCCCCTGGCGTGGTTCCGAACAAAGGTCGACCAACGCTGGCCACCCGTTGTGCCGCGAGGCCGAAACGAGTCAAGATATTTGCGAACTGTTCGTGGCGAGACCCGGAGGCCCAGCTTCAGGAGCAGTTCGTTTTGCGATCTGTTCCTCACCCAGGTTAGATTCTGTTGGGCCATCTGGCGCATTTCCATCGCCACAACATTCGGAATGATGTCCGATGCCACTTGAGGAACGTCTCCGGCTTCACGATTACGAGCGCGTCGCGCCACTCGAAGAAACTGCGCCAGCACGATCATAGCAAGGCGCGTCACTTTGGTAATTCGTCCGGGCGTTCAAGTCGCCCGCCCCGACCGCAACAAATCAAGTCGATGTGGGCATTTCTAGGGCGTGTCCCGGGCCTTGAAGACCTCTCCATTCCACCCTTGCCCATGAGCGCAAGTATTTCGCACGGCCCGAGTTTGTCTCCTGGAGAGGGCGCAAGCCTTGTAGTTTTCGTTCCTTAGAAGATTCGCACCGATCTGTCGCCATCCTTCCATCCGCACTCGTTTTTGAGCATATTTGCTCGGTGCCAGTTGGGCGTTTCTCATTTCAGTGGGTGCTGCCACCTGGATGTCGCTCTCTTGTATTCCACATAACGGACCAGGAGCTGGCACAAATCTCGCAGTCACCGAACTCGGCGATCTTCTTCGGTATATCTACCTATCAGAACGGATTCGGGCTAAGCTGCACGAGCCACCAGCTGGCGACTGTTCCGAAGCGGTTCATAAACTTCGCCGCTCACCCACAGCTTGTGCAACAGGACGGCCAGCTTTCGCGCCACTGCCACGACCGCTCGCTTTTTGGCCTTCTTGCCGCCTCGTTCGGACATCTTCAGACCCCCAGCGCGTAGATCACAGTCGATGCCAAAGGGACCGAGAATGTAGTGCGCTCCTTGGACCAGCAGACTCCTCATGTAGCAGTCGCCTTCTTTGCTGATGTGCAACTGCGGCTCACTCTTGCCCGAGTTTCGCCGTCCGGCCGTAGACCCATATAACAACCAACGTCTCGGCTCCGTAGAAAATGGTTGGGGTCGTCCACTGTCAAAACGAATGTGAGCGCGATCAGTGTCCCTACACCCTTCACCTGTTTCAGTCGCTCTACTTCCGGTAGTGCTCCTTGACCAGTTGCTCGAACTGCCGGTCATAGGCCGCGATGCGCTGATCGAGTGCCTCCACTTCCGCCAACAGCGGCGCCACCGCAACTGTCCAGAGAAGCTACGGCCTGGTTAGTTGCAGCGAGTGGACCGGAGTACCGCAGTACCGCTGTCACTTCTGCTCACCGAAGCGGGCGTAAAGGCGGGTACAACTGGGCGATCGCCGAAGGTGCGGACGCCTGCCGGATGGAGCGCAGCATCCCCCTTGCGAAGGCGATGGACAGCATCCTCGTGGCGTACGGGCAGAACGGCGAAGCGCTTCGCCCGGCGCAGGGGTATCCGCTGCGTCTGATCATTCCGGGCTGGGAGGGAAACGCAAATGTGAAATGGCTTCACAGTCTGAAGCTCGCCGACCAAGCCTACATGGCGCGGGACGAAACGGCGAAATACACAGACCTGATGCCGGACGGTAAGGCGCGGATTTTTACGTATCAGATGGAGGCGAAGTCGGTCATCACGTTTCAGTCTGGCGGACAGTCGCTCCCCGGTCCAGACCTTATGAGTTGACGGGCTTCGCATGATCGGGCCGCGGAAGGATCGAGCGCGTTGACATCACCACTGATGGAGGCCGGAGTTGGGCAAAGGCTAATTTGCAAGAGCCTGGCCTTCCCATTGCGTTCACTCGCTTCCGCCTGCGGTGGCATTTTGATGGCCGCGAAGCTGTGATCGCCTCGCGCGCGGTAGATGAGAGCGGATACGTCCAGCCCACGCGCGAAGCTTTGATCGCCGTCCGCGGCACAAATTCTGGTTATCATTTTAACGGCATCAAGTTTTGGAAGGTCAAGCTGACGGGACGGTGACCAATGTGGAAGCTTAGTTTCCTCATGTTGGCCGCCACCACTATGCTGGCGGAGCGGTCACCTAAATACGGAGTCGGGCGACCAGCCACGCCGGAGCAGATCCGCGAGTTAGGCTCCGCAATTGCACCGGACGGAGGCGGTTTGCCCGAAGGCTCTGGGACTGCCGCAGCGAGGCGGCAAGAGCTCGCGGCTCGCTGTGCCAGATGTCACGGGGACAAGGCGGAAGGCAACGTAGGTCCAACTTTGATAGGCGGACAAGGCACGCTGGCCACAGCGAAACCTCTCAAAACGGTGGGGAGCTTTTGGCCCTATTCGACCACGGTGTGGGATTACGTCAATCGGGCTATGCCTTTCGATCAGCCCGGATTGTTGAAACCGGCAGAGGTCTACGCGGTGGTCGCGTATATTCTCAACCTCAACGGAATCATCACAAATGCTCAAGTGATGGATGCCAAGAGTCTGCCGAAGGTGAAGATGCCCAATCGCGACGGCTTTGTGGCCGACCCTCGACCGGATGTAAGACCAAAGTCCCAGCATTAAGACGAGAGATGAAGCTCCCAGGGAAGATTTCCTAAGCACCGAGTTTTCGCCGGAAGAAAGCGGCTTTGACTCAGCTTAGCTTAGCTGATTCAGAATCGCCTAACTCCTGAATTACGGCGCATCCTTCCATTACTTTTTCAAATCAGAAATTCCCACGCCCGCTATGCGACCACACCGGGAACACGCCGCCGCCGGTCTAGACTTGCCATTTGCCCCGTTATCCGGAGGCGGCTGTATTGCATTACCCCAACAAAGCGTAGCCGAAAACTGCGCCAGAGCGATCTTTTTCGCCTGCCAGCTCGCTTCAACCATGCTCCTTACGGCTTCACCACGTCGCGCAGGTATATAAGAATCGACCCTAGCTCGGCGTCGGTGTAGGAGCCGATCACCGATGCGTGCCGCCACATGCTGCCTTCGGCGAAGTTCACCGACGGCGGTTCAAGCGTACGCAAGACCGGAGGCGGCGTGGTCAGGTCATAGAGAATCACGCTACGGCTGGTCTTACTCAGCACCAGCGCGGGCATCGTTTCACCGCCCGCGTTGGCGGTGGTGACCTGGGGTGTCGCCAGCGCACGCAACTCTGGCACGCTCGCGGGGATTTGCGCTATCGGCGTGGCGACGGCAATCCCGATCCCTTTGACCTGGTGACAAGTCGAGCAGCGGGCGAAGCCGCGCACGGCGTCTGAGAATAGCTGGCGGCCCGGAGAGGCGTCCGGCGAGAGGGCGACTTCCGGGGTCGCAGGCGCGCCTCCGGCGGCTGAGAGGTTCGGATTGGCGATGCCGTTCAGCGACGCGACGTACGCGATGACCGCGATCAAGTTGGGCGGCGACAAACTCGCAGCGAACCCGGGCATGCCAGTGCCGGCAACGCCGCGCGTCACGGTATTGTTGATGAACGCCTGGTCAAAGCCGCGGCCCACGAGCCGCGGAGCCCCCGCCGCTGTGCCTCTCACCCCATGACAATAACCCGTCGCGCACGTCCCGCTGAACACCTTTTCGCCTTGTTTGAGAACGTCCGGCAAGTTCTGGGCCGAGGCTACGACCGCCACCGCGAGCAAAAACAAGGCTCTCGTCATTTCAATGCTTCCGGCAACGTCGATCCCTCCTGCAACGCGAATACCACTAAAGTTGAGCCCAGCCGGAAAGATGCATCGGGAAACAAAGCCGCAGCCATACTTCCGAGAATCGTCCCCTGCCAACCAGTCGGCGTGGCGACATACTGCCGCCCATTCACCGAATACGAGATCGCTGATCCGCGATGGCCGGCGCCGGTCTGAAAGCTCCAAAGCTTGTTGCCGGTGCGGGCATCCAACGCAAAGAAATTCCCTTCCGGATCGCCGGTGAACACCAGATCGCCAGCGGTGGCCAGCACGGAGGCCGCCAGAACGTACTTGTACGGGTAGCTCCACATGCGCTTGCCGGTCACTGGATCCCAGGCATCCACGTGACCGTAGGTAACGCGATTGGGAGGCAGCTTGGTACTCAAGGCGGCATTCAACATAGCGGCCCCTTCCGCTGGCTTGGTGTCGTTGGCCGTGGCATCGTTGCAGAGTTCATTGGTTGGTGTGTAGAGGAATCCGGTGCGGGGGGAGTAGGCCATCGAGTTCCAGCTCTTGGCGCCGTACACGCTGGGACAGAAGGTCTCTGTCTTACCGAGCTTTGGCTCGTTGCGTCCCACCAGCTTGCCGTCTTCTGTTACGCCCGCGATCCAGTTCCGCACCTCCGGAACGGAGAATACGCCCAGAAATTCGCCCGACGCGCGGTCCAGCACGAACGTCAATCCGCTCTTGTTCATATGCACAAGGATGTTTCGCATCCGCCCGCGGATCTCGCGATCCATGAGGATCACCTCGTATGCGGAATCGTAATCCCACACGTCGTCGGGAACCTCCTGATAGTGCCAGCGCAGTTTGCCCGTGTCCGCGTCCAGGGCCACGACGCTCGCCGTGTACAGATTCACGTCCCTGACTTTGTCGGTGCCTGCAACGACACGATCGGCGTCGTAGAAATCAGCCGCAGCGTTGCCGGTGCCCCAATAGACCAGGTTCAGGCCGGCGTCGAACGATCCGGTCATCCAGGGCGAGCCTCCGCCATACCTCCAGCTATCGCCTTTCCAGGTTTCGTTTCCCTTTTCGCCCGGCCCCGGAATTACGTACCATCGCCAGGCCAGCCGGCCGGTCTTGGCGTAGAAAGCGGTCAAATAGCCCCGTTCCGCCCGATCCGCGCCGTTGCCGCCAACGATCACCTTGTCCTTGACAACCAGCGGCGCGGCGCTGATGTTACAGTTGCACTGCTTCTGGTCATCGACGTTGGTTTTCCATACTTCGCGTCCGGTTCTTTGATCCAGTGCGACCAGGTAGTTGTCCCTGGTGCCGAAGATGACCTTGCCGTCGCTCACCGCGACGCCGCTGTTTCTGATGTTGCCGGACTGGTTGGAAGGATAGCGGTATTGCCAGATCAGCCGTCCCGTGGCCGCGTCGAGAGCGAACACCTGAGCGCGGGGCGTGATGACGTACATCACCCCATCCACCACAATGGGCGTGGACTGCAGATTCTCGGCGTAGTCGCCGGTCTGAAAGATCCAGGCGGGAGCCAGTTTCTTCACGTTCGTGGTGTTTATCTGATCCAGGGCGCTGTAGCGCCAGGAGAGCTGGGTGCCGCCGTAGTGTGGCCAATCGGCGCGCGTAGCGCCATCGACCGTGCCGTTTTGCGCGTACACCGCCGGGAGGACGAGCAAGAAAAGCAAAGTTAGCATGGAGTCTATGATAATCCTTTGTGGAACACCGGAGAGGTGTACACAGTGGAGTTATACGCGCGTGTCCGGCGAGCGGTTCGAGAAAGACCGGGAGAGGCTGCTGCCGTTGCCGGCAGCACCATACGAAGCCTGCGACAAGCATTCCACGCGGGTGACCTCAATGTCGCTCGTGCGCTATCGCACCCACGACTACTTGGTGCCGGTGTGTTGGGGGCACCGCGAAGTGCTAGTGAAAGGGTCCGTGCATGAAGTGGTGATCTGCGCGGCGAGCGAGGTGGTCGCACGCCATCCACGAAGCTATAAACGCGAAGACATGATCTTCAATCCGCTGCATTACCGGGCGTGCCGCTGTCCAAACTGGCGCCGAACTGCTGTTCGAGGTCTTTAGCCGGCGTTACGAACGCAGCGCCACGCTGGTCATCAGCAATCTCCCGTTCAACGAACGGACGGAAGCGTTTGGATCGGAGCGGCTGACGGGAGCCCTGCTGGACCGGCTCACCCACACACAGGCCTACGCTCCAGCCGTCCTCGTAAAGCCTTCAAAACACGCCTCTGCCACCCTGTGAACTGCCTACTTTCTCTCCGCCCCAGTGGTCTAGTTCTACTCCGCCCTTGACAGTTATCTCATGATATGATATGCCAAGCGAGTTGGGATGGTGGGGAAATCAGCCATGCGCGGAGGAATTAAAATGACGCTGCAACCCACTTGGAAACTTCAAGAATATGTGTGTAATGAGAATGATAGATGCCCACTCGGCAAATGCGCGGAGCGGATGTTCAGCGAAACTCCCGCTGATACGGTTAAATGGATGCAGCGACTTTTAGCTGTAATTGCGTGGACGGCAATTTTCAATGCGGCCCGCATGGAATTAGCGACTCCACAGATAAACACCGAAATGGTATGAAGCTTGGACTCATGAGCTGGTGCATTTTGCCTCTGTCGGTTGCCAGCTTTGGCGCCTCCAGTGGCGATTTTAGGCTAGAGCAGGCTGTCCAGAACAAAAACACGGAAGTAGTCCTTTCCCTTCTCGAGCAGCACGTTGATGTGAATGCCCCCGGACCGGATGGCGCGACGGCGCTCGCGTGGGCAGTCCACTGGAATGACCTGGCCATCACGAATCTTCTAATTGGCGCCGGCGCAAAGGTGAATACGGCCAACGACAATGGAGTCACTCCGCTCTGGTTGGCGTGCTATAACGGCAGCGCTGCGATGGTCGAAAGGCTGCTGGACGCGGGCGCGGATCCAAACGCCGCCCATTTACCCGCGGGAGAAACAGCGCTGTTGAGGTGTGCGGGAACCGGCAATGTGGAGGCGGTGAGATCACTGCTGTCTCATGGAGCCGACGTAAACGCGAAGGAAAAGGCGGAACAGACGGCTCTGATGTGGGCATTGGAGGAACGCCATCCGGAGGTCGCGCGGGTGCTGATTGAGCACGGAGCGGACGTGAATGCCGTTTCGCAGGGTGGATTCACGCCGTTGCTATTCGCTGCCCGGCAGGGAGACGTGGATTCTGGCCGTTTGCTGCTCGAAAAAGGAGCGAAGCCAAATGTCGATTCTGGCCGTCCAGCGATGCCGACGGTGGCATTCTCCGATGACCCGATTGGATTACAGTGGTTTGCAAGGCGTTCCCCGGAAACCATGAGCGCTTTGTCGGTGGCGATCAATAGCGGCCGTGAGCAATTCGCGATATTTCTGGTGGAGCAAGGCGCAAACCCGAATGCCGCGGATAATCGTGGGATGACCGCATTGCATTATGCTTTGCAGCAGGGGATTTCAAACCTCAACGGCGCCACTCATGACCCTCTGTCCGGAGCGCTTGACTTTCTCTTCCGGCCCCACATGGCCGAATTGGTGAACGTGCTACTGGACCATGGGGCGAATCCAAACGTCCGAATCTTAAAGAGAGTCTCTCCGTTGACAATCTTCTTCCAAGACAAGCCCAAGATTAGCTTGATCGGTGCGACTCCGTTCTTGCTGGCAGCTGCAACCGGCGACGTCAAGATTATGAAGCTGCTCTTGGCCAAGGGCGCCGATCCGCTGCTGACCACCGACGACGGAACGACGCCGCTTATGGCTGCGGCGGGAATTAGCCGGTCCGAAGATCGCACGAAAGAGGAGGAGAAGAATGCTCTGGAGGCTCTCAAGCTGATAGTCGAACTTGGCGGCGACGTCAGCGCTACCAATAAAAACGGATTGACCGCAATGTATGGTGCGGCCTACACGGGAGCGAATGAGATCATACGGTTTCTCGCAGGCAGGGGTGCCAAGCTGGATGTGAAGGATAAGTGGGGAGAGACACCGCTGAGTATTGCCGCGGGCGACCCGAACGGATTGGCGGGCGATTCTACTGTCGTGCTGCGCGTACGCGAGAGCACTGAAGCACTGCTTCGCAAATTGATGGCTGACCATAATATGAGGGAATGGCGATGATGGTAAGAGCAGCGTTGGTGTGGATCGGAGTTGCATGGGTGGGCGCCGGCTCGATTCACGCTGCCCAGCAGCAGTCCTCCCCCTCATCTCCGGCGCCCGGATCGCAATACCGCGCAGTCCTCAATCGCTACTGCGTCACCTGCCACAACGCAAAGCTTAAAACAGCAGACCTCATGCTGGACAAGATGGATGTGGAGAACCCGCCAGAGGGCGCAGAGGTATGGGAAAAGGTAATCCGGAAACTTCGCACCGGTACGATGCCACCTACTGGCGTCCCGCGACCAGACGCAGCGACTTACAGCTCACTAGCAACGTATTTGGAGACTTCGATTGATCGGGCAGCGGCGGCTGAGCCGAATCCGGGCAGGCCAGCCGTCCATCGGTTGAACCGTGCGGAGTACGCAAACGCCATTCGCGACTTGCTGGGGGTGAACATCGACGGCGAATCCCTTCTTCCCGCCGATGACTCCGGGTACGGCTTCGATAATGTTGGGGCTGTGCTTACGGTGTCACCGACGCTGCTGGAACGATATCTGTCAGCCGCGCGCAAGATCAGTCGCCTCGCTGTTGGAGACGCTGCTGTCCGCCCTGGCGTTGAGACCTACGAGGCTTCCAAGCTTCTGCTTCAAGCCGACCGCATGGATGAGCATCTCCCATTCGGGTCGCGCGGCGGAATGACGTTTAATCACGACTTCCCGGCCGACGGCGAATATGTCATCAAAATTCGAATGTTAAGAGAGGCTGGCGGTGGCGGTTTTATCCGCGGCGTCGCCTTGCGGCGCCAGCTCGACCTCCGCATGGACGACGCAAGACTCAACTTGTTCACGGTTGGCGGTGAGCAAAAAGGGAAGGGCGGCATCGCTTACATGTCTCTGGGAGATCCCTCGCAAGCGGAATACGAACGGGAAGGCGCGGATGCCCACTTGGAGATTCGAGTCCCGGTAAAGGCTGGTCCGCATCAGATTGGAGTCTCTTTCGTTCTGGAGCAAACTTCGAAGCCTGAGGGCGTGTTCCGGCCCGCTGTACTGGGTCCAAGCTCCGCTCTCCACCTTGGAGGAAAGAATGCCGAACCTTGGGTAGAAAGTGTCGCCATCAGTGGACCTTACGACGTAAAGGGGCTGGGGAAGTCACCCAGCCGCCTCAAAATTTTTGTGTGCCGCCCGACAACGTCGCTGAACGTCGCTGGCGGTGACGTCGAAGGTGGTGAGGAAGATGCTTGCGCGAAGAAGATTCTCTCGATGCTAGCCGGTCGTGCTTATCGTCGACCTGCCAGTGAGGGAGACGTCCAGGCCCTGCTTAGCTTCTACAGAGTCGGCCGCAAGCAGGGGAGCTTCGAAGACGGAATCCGGATGGCGATTCAGAGAATGCTCGTAAGCGTAAACTTCCTGTTCCGCATCGAGTCCGATCCGCCGAAGGTAGTCCCGAATACGAACTATCACATCAGCGACCTGGAACTTGCGTCCCGTTTGTCCTTCTTCTTGTGGAGTAGTATACCCGACGACCAGTTGCTGAACGTGGCCGCGCGCGGCAAATTGGGAGATCGAGAGGTACTGGAACAGGAGGTTCGACGGATGCTGCGCGATCCCCGTTCGGGAGCTTTCCTGAAAAACTTCTTTGGACAATGGCTTCAATTGCGGCACATTCCAGGCCTGACTCCGGATCCGGTCGAATATCCGTCCTTTGACGAGAACGTGCGACAGGCCTTCCAGAAGGAAACGGAGCTTTTCGTGGGCAGCCTGCTGACGGAAGATCGCCCGCTGATGGATCTTTTAGATGCGAACTATACCTTTGTGAATGAGCGGCTCGCCCTGCACTACGGCATTCCGAATGTTTACGGCAGCAGCTTTCGGCGGGTTACGCTCGCGGACGACAACCGAAGAGGATTACTGGGCCAGGGCAGCATCCTCGCCCTAACGTCGTATGCCACCCGGACCTCCGTAGTTTTGCGGGGCGCTTGGGTGCTGGATAACATCCTCGGGACGCCTCCTCCGGCGCCGCCACCCAACGTGCCGGCCCTCAAAGACCGAGGCGAAGATGGCAAGATCCTTTCGGTGCGCCAGTCGATGGAAGAGCACAGGGCGAATCCTGTGTGCGCAAGTTGCCACACTCGAATGGATCCTATTGGCTTCGCCCTAGAGAACTTTGACGGAGTTGGCAGGTGGCGAACTACCGAGGGATCAGGGGACACTCCTATCGATACATCGGGCGTGCTGCCCGACGGCACGAAGTTCCAGGGCCCGGCTGAGCTGCGGAAGATATTGCTGAGCCATCCACAACAATTTACGACCATAGTGACCGAAAAACTGCTCACCTATGCCCTTGGCCGAGGAGTTGAGTATTACGACGAGCCGGCGGTGCGCAAAATTGTGCGTGAGAGTGCGCTCGGCGGTTACCGCTGGTCCTCTTTGATTCAAGGTATAGTTAGCAGCGAGCCATTTCAAATGAGGAGGTCATTACGGCGATGATGATTTTAAAGAAAGCCATTCCTCGCCGCACGTTTCTGCGGGGAATTGGTACAACGTTGGCATTGCCGTTTCTCGATGCAATGAGTCCGGCGTTTGGCGATGTGACCGCCAAGCCGGCCATGCGGATGGGGGTCGTGTACGTTCCGAACGGGATCATCACGGATAAGTGGATCCCGACTGGGGAAGGGGCCAATTTTCGGCTGGCTCCGATTATGGAGCCGCTAGCTCCATTCCGGGAGCACCTTTTCATTCCGGTCGGGCTCGACCAGAAGAATGCCAACGGGCGGCCGGGTGAAGGTGGAGCACCCCATTCACGGTCGAGTTCTGTCTTCTTGACAGGTGTGCATCCGAAGCCTACAGAAGGTAACGACCTGCGCGCGGGAATTTCCGTGGATCAGATCGCTGCCAAGGAGTTGGGCAAACACACCCAATTGTCGTCTCTAGAAATGGCTTTGGATGCTCCCGAGACGGCCGGTACCTGTGAACCCCAATACACTTGCACGTATATGAACACGCTCTGCTGGCGCTCTGCCACGACGCCGTTGCCGATGGAGAATCGGCCGCGCGCGATATTTGAGCGGCTATTCGGCGACAGTGAGACGACTGATCCCGCGGAGCGACTCGCCCGAATCCAGGAGCAGCGTAGTCTTCTGGACGCGATGACCGAGGAAGTGGCTAGCTTCAATAAACAGCTTGGTCCGAGCGACGGCGCCAAGCTCGCCGAGTATCTCGACGCTATTCGCGATGTCGAGCGCCGCATCCAGATAGCAGAGAAGCAAACCTTGCAAGAGTTGCCGGAACTGAGGCGCCCGGCTGGTATCCCGGCTTCGTTTGAAGTGTATGCCAACCTGATGTTTGACTTACAGGTGCTGGCTTATCAAACCGACCTTACCCGCGTTGTCAGTTTCATGATCGCTCATGAAAGGAGCGTCCGGACCTACTCTGAGATCGGAGTTCCCGATTCGCACCACCCGTTATCGCACCATAAGGGCGATGCCAAGTCCATCGAGAAGGTGGTCCAGATCAACACGTTCCATATTAAGCTGTTCGCTTATCTCCTGGAGAAGCTGCGCTCTACGCCGGATGGAGATGGCTCTCTGCTGGATCACACGGTGCTCCTTTACGGCAGTGGTCTTAGTGACGGAAACTTGCATACAGTCGAGAATTTGCCCCTGCTGCTGGCGGGCGGCGGCCTGGGTAGGGGCGGACGTTATCTTCGGTATCCGTCAGGTACGCCAATGGCGAATCTGCTTCTGACTATGTTGGACAAGCTTGGTACTCCAATGGACAACCTTGGCGACAGCACAGGAAAGCTCAACCTCCTTTCGGTTGCATAGACGTAACGCGGAGCCGCTTTACCAGCGGTCGCTCGCGATCGTGGAGGAGGCATTATGGGCCGGCACAAGTTATCTCGGATCAGCAGAGTGGATTTAACGCGGGTTGATGGTATCAACGTCCTGCTGGCGCAGACGCCCGCGAAGCGGGGTTGGACATGAGCCGCTGGAACATGGAAGCCCACTTTGCCTCGCCGTTGGGGTTGTGCCCCGATAACCGCCTCCGTGGGGACAAGGTGCTCAGCACAGGCACCTGGCACGTGGTCAGCCCGGCAGCGACAGCCTTGCATATGGCCGCGACCACCCTGATCCGGAGTCGAACCGACCTCGGAGCAATACCGTCGCCCGCGAACCGGACTCGGAGCGCCAAAGGAGAACACAGCGATTGCTCACAAGCTCGCTAGGTTAGTGTATCGAATGCTCAAATTCGGACACGAGTACGCCGACCAAGGAATGCAACATTACGAGGACCGATTCCTCCACCAGCAAATCGAAGGGCTCCACAAAAGGCCGCCAAACTCGGCCATCAGATTGTTGAAGTCCAGCCGGTGCGAGATCTACGAGGAGCGTTTCTGGAGAGTATGAAGAACCAAGGCAGTTCTGTTTCGCAAGATGGAGCGCGGTGTGAAGGCAGCCAAAATGGAGGTCCGGGCCGACGCCATGGCCAGTGGGCGCAAATGACTTCGTCGTTCGCAAGAACCATTCCTCTCGCAGGCTTGATCGACTTGTCTTTTTCCCGCGACATCAACGCGGAGGCGGTGGCCTCGGTGGCCACCTCTACTTCATCACCATCGGATAAGGACCTCAGAATGTCTGCTAAATGGGGTTCGCCTCGGCAGCACGATCATCGCCCAGGTGGTGATCCATGGAAATCACCTTTCAATCAGTTTTACCTAACATTAGAAGCGGTGGAATTGTGTTAAACCACATCAAATTTGGAATGATAACGCGGGAAATAGTCCTGGTGATGATGGCTCTGGCCGTTATCGGTTTCGGGCGTGCGCCATTAAAAGCGCAAAACATCACTATTACAGGAATGGTAAAGGATACGTCGGGGCAACCGGTGGTCGGTGCATTGATCAAAGTCAGAAGTGAGGAACTGGGCCTTGCCTTCATGGTGGTCAGCCAGACACGAGGCCGGTATAGCACGCCGAACCTCCTTCCCGGGAAATACACGGTCCAAGGTTTTGGAGTCGATTATCAGAGTGGGTTCATAGGGCCGGTCGAGGTCCGCAGAAACCAACACGGGAAGATGGATCTCACTTTGAGTATTCCGCTCATGCTCCCTCCGCCACACAAACCAATGACTGACGCTGATTACGCTAAGTTGATGCCAGAGGGAAATGGCAAAAGTGCAGTCGTGAGCCGATGCGCAACCTGCCATAGCCTGCAGTGGCTTGTTTCGGCGCGGAAGACCCCGGAAAAGTGGCAAGAGACTGTCGGTAGGATGCGAGACGACCTGCAAGGCAGGGGTAGGCCTCTCAACGAAATTAGCGCTGAAGCCGACTTAATTCAGCTGGATACTATGACGGATTATCTGGCGAAGAATTTCACCCCGGATGTCCCGGTGGATCCTCGTGTTGTTGCGCAATGGCTCCTTCACCCAGGAGGACCTTCCCACCCAAATCGAAACTTGCCCGGAATTTTGCTCGAAGGCGCGGCCGCTAGCGTTGCGATGGAGTTCTCTTTGCCTCCCAACTCGATGCCCCATGATATTGCGGTGGATTCCGATGGGATTGCCTGGGTAAGTGAAACTAAAACCGGAATGCTTGGGCGGTTTGATCCCACTTCTTTGACGTACATTCGCGTTTCGCCTCCGGTTGCGAAGGATCGCAAAGTGCAATTGAATTCAGTGGCGGTTGACGCGAAGGGCCACGTATGGTTTGTGGACGACGGCCCCAATGCCCGTATGCTTCAATACAATCCGATGATCGAGGAATTCGATACTTATCCCCTACCGGAATACCGCTACCCGATTCCGCCCGATTCGACCCCGGCCCGCCTAGTAACGCTGCGTTTCCTAGAAGGGAATGTCTGGGCAACAGGAATAACAGCCAATTGGATAGTGCAGCTGGAACCGAGCACCCGAAAGACGACCGAATATCCTGTGCCTAAGGGCTCGTCGCCCTACGGTCTAGCGATCGGTGGAGATCATAGGGTTTGGTATGCTGCCGAGGTCGGCAACTTAGTCGGACGGCTGGATCCCGCGACCGGCCGAATTACATACTACAACGTACCGACTGCCAAATCCGAGGTGAGAGGAATGGCGGCCGACGCAGAAGGCAACCTCTGGGTCGCGGCAACTGAGTCAGGCAAACTGCTAAAGGTGGACTTTCGGAACGGCATCTTCACAGAGTTCAATCCTCCCAGTCAAGACAGCGGGCCGTATTCAGTCGATGTGGATACGAAACGAAATCTCATTTGGTTTAGCGAAATTTATGCAGACAAGATTGCCCGGTTTGATCCACAAACCAACACTTTTATTGAGTTTCCATTGCCAAGTTCGGATTTGGATGTACGCCGAATTGAGATAGATCGCAGCAACCCGAACCGAGTTTGGTGGTCCGGCGGTCAAGCCGACAAAATAGGTTACATTGAAGTGATTGAATGAATTCAAGAGGTAGTCGGGACCGGCTGGGGATGGGACGTGCCTTCCGAGAGTTGGGGATGGAGTGGATCGCGGCGCATTCTCCGCGGGCCACGCTGCTTTGACACTTTGCAGAATCGCTTGGTGAAGGCCTTGCGCAAAGCCCGGGTAAACACGGTGGCCGAAGCCAATCAGTATCTCCAACAGCGATTTCTGCCGGATTGGCAGGAGAGGTTCACGGTGGCGGCGGCCAGCAGCGTGAATGCCCACCGCCCGCTGGGCGTTCTGCAACTGGTGAGCATTTTGAGTTTCGCTGAACCGCGAACGATCTCACCATTGCCTGGAGGTCCGGCGCTGGCAGGTCCCTCGCCCACGGGCGCGCGTGGGGCGCAGCTGACCTGCGCCGGCTGCCGTGGGTCTTGGATAGCTATTGTAGCCAAGTAGACACCAACAACCGCGAGGGCGGCCGGAAACAGAGCGACAGCAAGAAGGGTGATAAGGCAGCGCGTTATAAAACGCTAGCAGATACTTTGCGTGAAGTATACAACCACGCCACTATACATCATCCGCGCCGCAAATTGTGTATTATATATTATTCGCCTTCCCGACCAACTGATGTACAAACTCCTCAACGGACTGCGTATCGTGGAATGTTCCTCGTTCATTGCCGCGCCATCGTGTGCCTTGCATCTTGCTCAAATGGGCGCGGAAGTCGTCCGCATTGACCCCATTGGCGGAGGACCGGATTTCAATTGGTGGCCGCTGGCTCCGGACGGAAGCAGTCTCTATTGGGAGGGTCTGAACAAGAACAAGAGGTCGATCGCCGTGGATTTTTCAAAGCCCGCGGGCCGCGAACTGGCGGCGAAGCTGATCACCGCGCCAGGCAGCGACCGCGGCATCTTCGTCACCAACTTTCCCACCGCCGGTTTCCTTTCTCACGCTGCTTTGCGTAAGCGGCGGCCCGACCTCATTACCGTCCGGGTAACCGGATGGAGTGACGGCGACTCCGCGGTTGACTACACGATTAATGCCGCGCTCGGCGTGTCTTTATGATCGGCTCCGCCGACAACGGGAGCGATCCGGTCAATCACGCCCTTCCTGCGTGGGATCTCATGGCGGGGGCATATGCGGCTTTCGTTACGCTCGCAGCCGAGCGTCACCGCCGCGAGACTCATCAGGGCCAGGAGGTTCTGGTGCCGCTGTCGGACGTAGCGATTGCCTCGCTGGGACATATGGGGATGATTGCGGAGGTCCTGACAAATGGCGACCGTCCTCGCTTTGGCAATGCTTTGTACGGAGCATTCGGGCGGGATTTCGCCACACTGGACGGCGAACGGGTAATGATTGTTGCGATCACCGCCAAACAGTGGTCCGGCCTGCTGGCCGCGCTGGAACTGGAGGCTGCGGTCGCAGAGGTCGAAAGCGCGCGTCAGGTGACCTTCGCAGGCAATCAGGGCACACGATTTGAGCACCGCAATGCCCTGTTCCCGTTGTTTGAGAAGGCGGTTGCGGCCAGAACGCTTGCGGAAGTGAAGTCGCGGTTCGATGCGCGCGGCGTTTGTTGGTCACCCTATCGAACGCTGGCCTCCGCTCTCGAAAGGGAGGCTCGGTTCTCTCTTGACCGCCCGTTGTTCACGGTTCTTGAGCATCCGAGCGGCGTTCGCTATCCCGCGCCAGGCGCAGCGGCCACGATTCCTGAATCGGTCCGGCATCCGGCGTCGCGCGCGCCACGCCTTGGAGAACACACCGATGAGGTGCTAGGCGAAGTGTTGTTGATGAGCCCGGTCGAGATCGCGGCTCTTCACGATGAGGGAATCGTCAGGGGTCTTGCGCGATGGCGGGTGGCCTCAACATTGCGAAAGGATCGAACACGTGGACCTGGGACTGAGCGGTAAAGTTGCAATCGTGACGGGATCGGCACGGGGGCTGGGCGCGGCTACGGCGAGGCGACTGGCCGAAGAAGGCGCGAAGATCGTGATCGCCGACATTCAGGACGCGCTTGCGCGCGCCACGGCGGACGCACTGCGGGCCGATGGATTCGCGGTTCACTGCGTGACAGGCGACGTGACAAACGCAGCCGACGTTCAGCGGCTGGTGGACGAGACCGTCGTAACCTTCGGCGGGGTGCACATCCTGGTCAATAACGCGGGGTCGCCTCGCGATCAGTACCTTGTGAAGATGAGCGAGGACGAATGGGACTTCGTCATCGATGTGATGCTGAAAGGCGCTTTTCTGATGGCCAGGGCGGTAATGCCAAAAATGATTGAGCAACGCTGGGGGCGGGTGATTAATATCAGCTCGCGCGCTCACCTGGGCAATCCGACGCAAGCGAACTATTCGGCCGCGAAAGCCGGTTTAATCGGCCTTGCGAAAGCACTCGCGATCGAGGAGGGCCGCTACGGCATTACGGTTAATTGCGTCGCGCCGGGCTTTGTTGATACCGAGATGGTGCAGTCGCTGCCCACCTACGCCACCATCAAAGAGCGCGCCGTGCAGATGCAGCCCATCAAACGCGTGGGTGAGCCGAGCGACATCGCCGATGCCGTGGCGTTTCTGGCGAGCGAGCGCGCGGGCTTTATTACGGGAGAAGTGCTGCACGTGACCGGGGGGCGTTATGGCTGAGGTGACTGCCGTCAACATAGACGAATTGGAGCAATGGATCGGACGCGAGGAGGTTCTCACAGACCAAATCACGTTGACGCCGATTCGGGCACTGGCTGCCGTCCTTGGACGACGAGAAACCGCCATTTCAGAGCGGCGATGCGATTTCGCCATGCTGGCACTGGCTTACTTCCTGCCGCTGCACCGGCAATCAGAGATCGGAAGCGACGGACATCCGCGGCGAGGAGGGTTTCTGCCGCCAGTCCCCTTGCCTCGGCGTATGTGGGCGGGGAGCGCGCTGGAATTCCGGCGTCCGCTGCGGGTTGGGGAGACTGTGACCCGAACCAGCCGGATTGTGGATGTCAGCAGTAAGGAAGGGCGAAGCGGTTCTCTGGTGTTTGTGAAGGTTCGTCACGAAATCGCCGACTCTTCGAACAACGCGGCTGTGGTGGAAGCGCGAGATGCAGGCGGACGAAGTGCTGCTGTTCCGGTTTTCGGCTCTGACACATTCGCGCGCGAGCGCATCCCCACCCCGCGCAGGTGCCGGTCATCAACAGCATCTTCACGCCTTCCGCCGAAAGTTGCGTGGGCACGCTGTATCGGGGAGGCCTTGGCAGGACAGCCTGAGCTGGGAGTCATCGCGATTGACGGCAAGGTGGTGGACCGGCCTCATGTTCGGATGGCGGAGCGCCTGTTGGCGCGATTGTAGGGACGCAGGGAGACGATGAAGAGAATTCTGGTGGGTGTCAAGAGAGTCATCGATTACAACGTGCGCGTGCGCGTAAAACCGGACGGCAGCGGCGTCGTGAGTGAAGGCGTGAAGCTCAGCCTCAATCCTTTCGACGAGATCGCGGTGGAGGAAGCGCTGCGGCAGAAAGAGAAGGGCGCTTGTGAAGAGGTTGTGGTGGCGACAATCGGGCCGGCCGAGTGCGAGGCGCAGTTGCGCACCGCGCTGGCAATGGGGGCCGACCGGGCATTGCTGGTAGTTACATCCGCAAAGCTGGAACCTCTGGGGGTGGCCCGAATTCTGTTAAAGCTGGCGGAAAAGGAGAAGCCGCTGCTGGTGGTGCTGGGTAAGCAGGCGGTTGACGAGGACAACGGCCAGACGGCGCAGATGCTGGCCGCGCTGTGGCGCCGGCCGCAGGCGACCTTCGCGTCGAAGGTAGAGATTGGCAGCGATACCGCGCGCGTAACACGCGAGGTGGATGCGGGACTGGAAACTCTCGAGGTGGATCTGCCGGCGGTAGTCAGCACGGATCTGCGGCTAAATGAGCCGCGTTGGATCAAGCTGCCGGAACTGATGAAAGCCAAGAGAAAGCCGCTCGAGACGATGACGCTCGAATCGCTGAACGTCGACACGGCACCGCAGGTCCGGTTTGTGAAATACGAGCCTCCGAGGCAGCGCCAAAAGGGTGTCATGGTTGCAAATACAGCGGAGCTGGTGGCAGGACTGCGCCAAAGGGGAGTGATCTGAAATGGCGCGTGTACTCATCATTGCCGAACACGCGGGTGGCAAGCTTTCGCCCGGCACGGCAAAGACTTTGAGCTGTGCGTTGCAACTGGCGGATGCCGACATCAGTGTTGCGGTCTTCGCAGCGGACGGCTCGACGGTTGCCGCGGAGGCGGCGCGCCTTAGCGGTGTGAAGCGCGTGCTGCGCATCGACGATGCACGCCATGAGCATCCGCTTGCCGCCCTGATTGCGCCACAGGTTGCTGAAATCGCGGCGGGATATTCGCATGTGCTCGCTCCGTCGAGCACCTTCGGGCGCGACCTCATGCCGAGGGTCGCGGCGCTCCTTGGTGCGCCGCAAATCAGCGATATTGCAGCGGTCGACAGCAACTTTCGGTTTCGACGGCCGATTTACGCCGGCAACGCAACTTTGACTGTGGAAACCGATACACCGACAATCGCCGCGACCGTGCGGATGGCCTCCTTTCAGGCGGCTCCGGCGGGGGAGATCAATGCCCCGATTGAGATGGTGAGGCCACAAGTGGAACTGTCGGCGCACACTCGTTTCATCTCGCTCACGACGGCACAGAGCGGCCGGCCTGACCTGCAATCGGCCTCTCGCGTGATCTCCGGCGGCCGTGCGTTCGGCAGTGCGAAGAATTTTCAGAAGCTGGATAAGGTGGCGGATCTGCTGGGTGCGGCAGTAGGCGCGTCACGCGCCGCCGTGGACGCGGGCTTTGCGCCCAATGAGTTGCAGGTGGGCCAGACCGGCAAAATTATCGCGCCGGATCTGTACCTCGCGTTCGGAATCTCAGGCGCAATTCAGCACCTGACGGGAATCAAGGACGCGCGGACCATTGTTGCGGTGAACAAGGACAGTCAGGCCCCCATCTTCGATGTCGCCGATATCGGGCTGGTGGGCGACGTGTTTACGGTCCTGTCGGAACTTGAAGAGATGCTCCGCTAGACAGCTGAGGAAATCATGCGCTATACCGGCGACGCACGCCAAATCCTCTGGAACATCCCGCTGTCATTCGTCGTTGCGACGTATTTGCTGTTGGCGCTGCTGATCGTTGCCTTCGGTTACGCGGGGCTCACGTGGTATCGCCGGGTCAGCCTGGGGACACAGCCCGCCGATTCGCGATCCGATCGACTCGCGCTCAGAGTCTGGCGTTTGCTGGTGGATGCGTTTGCGCAAAAAAATGTAGCGTGCGAACCGTGGGGATGGGTTCACACAGGCTTCTACTTCGCGTTCCTTGGCCTTACTGCGGGGACGACCATTGTGTTCATCAACAGCGATCTGCGGTGGATTGTCCAACGGCTGTTTGGCGTAGATATCTACTTCTTCAAGGGCAACTTTTACGTCTGGTTTAAGACCGCGATGGACATATGCTTCCTGGTACTCGCAGGCGGCATCGTGGCGGCAGGCCTGCGACGTGGCATCGCCCGTCCCGCATTGCTGGCGCCGCCATCGGACGTCCGGTTCCACTCGCGCCTAGAGAACCGTCTGGGCTATTGGTTCCCACTGCTGATGTTCGTTCTGGTGGCCTTTACGGGCGTAGTGCTAGAGGGCGCGCGGATCAATGCCGCGGCGGCCAACGAGCGGTCGGCCTTTGCAGGCAGAGTCGTCGCCGATATGTTTGGATCTCTGGGCGGCGGGCTCATGCTTCACCGAACCCTCTGGCTAGTCCACATGATGGCCGCGTTCGGTCTGTTTTTCGCGATTCCGTTCTCGAAACTGCGCCATCTGGTAATGGGCCCCGTCAACCTGCTTTTCCGGGATCTGACTCCGCGGGGCCGACTCGCTCCCATACCCGATTTTGAGAACGCGGAGCGTTACGGCGTATCTCGCGTGGAACAGTATTCCTGGAAGCAGCTTCTCGACTTGTCGTCCTGCCTGGAGTGCGGGCGATGCACCATTAACTGCCCGACTGTCGCCACGGGAAAGGCGCTCAATCCGAAGTTTTTCATTCTGGACCAGCGTGAGCACCTGCTGGATGAAGCGCCCGCGCTGCTGGCCGCAGGGCTCGGCGCTCGCGGGGACGTCGCGCCGGGACGGCAACTGATTGGCGATGTCGTTCAGGAACAGGAGATCTGGGACTGCACCAATTGCGGTTGGTGCGAACAGGCCTGCCCGGTGGCCATCAAGCCGATCCAGCAGATCGCCGAGATGCGCCGGCACCTGGTCCTGATGGAGGGCAAGTTCCCTCACGAGGCTGCAGCTGCTTTCAAGGGTATCGAAGTCCTGGGCAACCCGTGGAATTTACCCAGTGAGCAGCGCTTCGACTGGGCAGATGGTCTCGGCGTCCGACAGATGTCTGAGGTAGAGGATCCGGATGCAATCGAGGTGCTCTATTGGGTGGGCTGCGCGGGGTCTTACGATGAACGCAACAAGCGCGTCAGCCGCGCCTTCGCGCGGGTGATGCAGCAAGCTGGTGTGAAATTCGCCACGCTGGGCCGTGAGGAGTCCTGCACGGGCGACCTTGCGCGCCGGCTGGGAAATGAATATCTCTATGCGACGGTTGCGACCGCGAATCTGGAGACGCTGAACAAATACAAGCCGAAGAGAATCGTCACGCAGTGTCCGCACTGCTATCACAATCTCAAGAAGGAGTATCCGGATTTCGGGAGCGTGGAATACGAGGTGGTTCATGAGGCGGAGTTTATTGCGGAGTTGGTTGAAACAAAGCGTCTCCATCTGACCTCGCCCATGCCCGAGAAGGTCACATACCACGATCCCTGCTTCATGGCGCGCCACGATCAGAAATCGGAAGGCGCAAGAACTGTGCTGCATGCCATTCCGGACGCTGAGATCAAGGATGTCGATCAGTCGCGCGAGCGCACTTTTTGTTGCGGCGCCGGCGGCGGAGGCTTCTGGAAGGAAGAGGTCGGCAAGCCACGGATCAACGAGACGCGTTTTGTTCAGTTGACGGTGAACAAGCCCGCCGTGGTGGCCACGGGATGTCCGTTTTGCATGACGATGATGACCGACGCAATGAACGCCGGGGGCGGCGATGAATCCATGCAGGTGCGCGACCTAGCCGAGCTGGTGGCTGAAGCCGCCGGGCTTCAAAAGGAGTGAATGGTTGCAGACACATATGAAACGATTGGATGAGCGCGCCGTTATTGTCACCGGTGGAGGAAGCGGCATCGGGGAGGCATCGGTTCGCCGGTTTTACGCGGAAGGCGCTTCGGTGCTTGTACTCGACGCGAACATTGAAAAGGCTCAGAAAGTGGCCGACAGCATTGGCGACCCTAAGCGGGTATTCGCTAAGCCGTGGAGGTGTCTGACCGGCCGGCGGTCGACGCAGCCATGAGCGACGCGCTCACTAAGTTCGGGAGGCTGGATGTGCTGGTAAATTCCTCAGCTATCCGAGGTGTAGGGTCGGGGTGATGGCCACGCGTGTGCGCACGCCCATCGAAGCTCTGCACGATCCTGAATCGGAGGCGCGCGGCGCAGTGGTGAAGCTTGTGCACCCGCAGTTAGGGGACCTGCAGGCGTTCGGTATCGGCAATCCGATCCAGTTCTCGAAGGCCAACGCGCAGTTCGATGAGCCGGCGCAGGAGCTTGGCGCGGCCACGGACGAAGTACTGGGAGGATTGTTAAATTTATCTGAGCGCGAGCTGGATGAGCTGCGGTCCGCGCGCGTTATTTAGGCCAAGATCATATACTGGATATTGTTGTCGTTTTGAAAAGGAAACCCCATGACACTCGAGAAGCAGTTGGTCGATTTCGCCGTGAATACCAGGCTGGAGGACATACCGGAGCGAACGGTGGCATTCTCGAAGCAACTGCTCGCCAAGATCAGCGCGTCCATGGTGAAGGGCTCCGGCACGGACTCCGCGAAGAAGCTGATCAGAATCCTGGACGAGCAGGGAAATTCTGACCGGCGCGCCCCGCTGATAGGTTGCGGTCTGCGCTCCAGCGTGGATGAGGCCAGCTTCATCAACGGTTACTTCGCCCACGCGGCGGAACTTGAAGATGACCAGTTCCCTTCCGCCACGAGCGATATCACAGTGGTTCCGATCATCTTCAGCATGATCGAAGCCTACGGCCTGACGGGCAGGGATGTGCTTGAAGCGACCACGGTGGCGATGGAGGTAATGAACCGCATTGGCACGTATTCGCTGGCGTCGAAGGGAATCGTCGAACTTCCGTTTTACGGTGTGGTCGGAGCCGCGATTGCTGCGGGCAAGGCGATGCGGCTGGGCACCGAAGAGATGCTTGGCGCGATCGGGATCGCGATGGGAAGAGCCAGCGGACTGATCTCGAACTTCGGAACGGATGCACACTACATTGAATCGGCGCTTGCCTGCCGCGACGGACTGCTGGCTGCCGTTTTGGCGAAAGGCGGAATGTCGGGAAATCCCGACCTGTCGACCTGGCTTACGAATCTGGTTGGGGCGGACAAGTTCGATCCGCAGGTCGTGGTGGGCGATCTGGGAAAGAAGTGGAGGATTCACACGGTCTGGATCAAGAAGTATCCGTGCTGCTTCCTCACGCACCGTCCCATCGACATTCTGTTCCGGCTTCGGCATACGACGCCGTTTCAGGAGGCAGAAGTCGTCGACCTGACGATCGAGGACAACCCCGTTTCGAAGATCGTTGACCGCCCGGTTCCGGTGCACACCGACGATGCCCGATTCAGCTTCCAGCAGGCGCTGTCGGCTGCCTTGCTTGATGGCGAAGTCGACGACCATCACTTCTCACCGCAGAGGATCGCCGATCCCGCGTTCGTGGCCACGCGCAGGAAAATCAAAATCGTGCGACATGAGGATTGGCCCAAAGCGTTTCTCTCCGGCCCGTGCCGGGTTACGGTCCGGCTGCGCGACGGGCGGGAGTTGAAGGGCGAATCGGAGACGGCGGGCGGAGCCCCGGATTCACCTCTGACGGAGCAGGAGGTTCACGACTTGTTCAGAAGGATATTGAAGCCGGTGATGCCGTCGGCCGGCATCGAGGCGACGTGGAAGACCATCGCAAGCCTGGAGTCGCAACAGGATCTCAAGCCTTTTCTCGAAGGGCTCCGACACGTTCCGCAGCAAAACGTGGCGGAACGTCAGGCAGCGCGGTAGCTGTCCGCGCGGGCGGAAGAACATTCCATGCAACTGCCACTCGAAGGCATCACCGTTCTGGATCTGAGCCATGCGTTGGCAGGTCCGCTTTGCACGAACATGCTCGCCGACTACGGGGCGCAGGTCATCAAGATCGAGCCCCCCACGGGCGACATCTCGCGCGGCTGGGGAGTCCACTTGCCGGGCGGCGAGACCTCCTATTTCGTGGGCCTTCACCGCAGCAAGCGCGGGATGGTGCTCGATTTGAAGCACCCCGACGGCAAGGCGCTCTTCTTCCGGCTGCTGCAGCAGGCGGATGTGGTGGTTGAGAATTACCGGGTGGGTGCGGTGCAACGGCTGGGCATCGACTACGCCGCGACCCGTGCGCTCAATCCCGAGATTGTGTATTGCTCCATTTCCGGCTTCGGCCAGGCAGGGCCTTACCGGGATCGCTCGGCGCTGGACATCGTTCTTCAGGCAGAAAGCGGAATGGTCAGCGTCAC
>JALYJH010000002.1 GCA_030775415.1 Acidobacteriota bacterium
ATTCAGGACAGAGTGATGGTTGAAGCCGTGATGCTCTGGAATGAGCCAAATAATCTATCGCACTGGAATTTCAAAATCGATCCCGGCTGGATGATCTTCTCCCAAATGGTGAACCTCGCGGCGCACGCCGTGAAGTGGTTACGCAGGAAGTTATTTCCAAGAACACGATGACCATCGCTACCGTCACAATCAACTCGCAGGACAACCCTTGGGAAGTGTCCACTGGTATTTTGTTTTCCACGCTAAAAAACCAGACGTTCAGTACGGCGGGCCTGATTGCCAATGGGCACCCAGTTCTCGATGCGAGCGGAGCAAACGTAATGGTTGTGCAGAACAGCTACACGAGGCCTGCGGTGGTTACGCCGCTCGTTATGGCTAACTACCGGATTAGCAAATTGAGTCATGGGAGTTGGGCAAATAGGTGCCATGGCCATTGCGCGATCCTGCTTTCAGGCGGCGTGGGTCTTAATGTCAGTCAAAGCGACGCAGAGTTTGCTGCAGGCCCTTCGCTTCAGGTTGGTTCCGTACTTTTTACACCTGCGTTTCACGTGGCCCGATATGTAGACCTTACGAACGGCGTAGGTGTCGGTTCGATCCTCGGACCTAACGCGCCAAGCACGCTGCCTACTTCCAGCACTTGGACAACGAAGTTTGGGTTTCGCGTGAGCTACGTGTTGCCGTTCTAGTAAAACCCCTTTAAGACAGAGAAGTCCAGGCTCAGGTAGCTGATATACTGGCGCGATAGATGAAATGCCCGCACTGCGCTGTTGCAATCCATCCTGATTTCAGGGATGTTCAAATCGCCAATTTCGATCGCTTGAAGTATAACGGCGCTATTAGTCAATACCCCACGACTTGGGTCGCCTCGGTTCAGCGGTGTCCAGCATGCCTATCCCCGTAGCTCACTTCGGCCAATACGAGAACGTGCAATATTCATCGCTAAGCGCGATTGCGACTGCGATCACCGGCAGTCGCTGGAACGGGTTGGCGTTCTTCGGCCTAACAAGTCGCGCGCGCGAGCGCAAGAAGCAACTCAGTGGGAAAAAGTAAACAGAGCGCAAAGCTCGCCGAGCCCTCGCCCACTCGCTTGCGGTGTGCGATCTACACGCGGAAATCGACGGAAGAGGGTCTCGATCAGGAGTTTAACTCTCGGACCCGGCACGTGGGAACGCGTTCAGAGCCTGATCAAACAAGGTGCGACGCTTGACCAAGCTTTACTTCCGAAGATGGCGAGCAATGGTCAATTCCACGACAATGCTCAAAACTGAAGTGCGGGACGCGCGAAGAGTTTGCGAAATGGCTAAGGAAGCACTTAGGGTACACAAGGAAGGTGACAAAACGGCGTGAGATTTTTACCGTCAAAGTGCCACCTATAGCTTCGGCGGGTCGCACTCCGTGGTCCTGTCGCCCTGGCGCTATCCGTGGGCCAGTAGCGGGGCGTGCGACGTCCCGCTGCTTTCGACTTGGGTAGTGCGCTAATTGTGTGTCCCTAGAACGGTAGCTGATCCTGAGTGCCGCCTTCGGTTTCTTTTGCGGCTTTCTTAAATGTCTCGGGGTCGCTCCACGGCACCTTTGGTAACTTGCCGTCGAACAACTCCGCTATCGTTAGTATCTGAAGTTTGGGGAACTTTCCATGAACGGTTTCGTAAAAGCCAGCTTTGACGGCCTCAGTTCGCATTGGCCCAGTAGGCTCCGCTAGCGTGATAAACAAGCCGATCTTGGCTTTCTCCCGATCCACCACATGCCCGAGGTCGCGGATCATGGTAACGCCGATGTTCTCGCCGCCCTTTACTGAGACGATGGCCTTCTCGGTGCTTCTCATGTCTGGCTTGAAATAGATCAGCCCGTCAATCCCGGAGTCCGCGCCCTTCTTCTTTCCGCCGAATGGAACTGCATTCACCAGTGAAACTGCCCACCACTGGAACTGGTACTTGTCTTGCGCGGCTAGCGCCCGCGCACCCTCTATGTCTTTCGGCGTGCCATGGACTTCGTACCTGATACCAGGGAAGGCGTCATTCAGGCGCTTCTCAATTAGGGAGATCGCAAGGTGCGTTACGTCTATGCCGATCCATTCACGTTTGAGTTTGTGCGCGGCGTGGACCGCCGTTCCGCAACCGCAAAACGGATCAAGAATCACGTCGCCTTCGTTCGAGCTTGCGGCAATAACTCGTTCTAAAAGGGCCTGTGGCTTCTGTGTTGGATAGCCCAACCGTTCTTGAGCTTGTGAGTTGATCGGCGGAATATCCGTCCAAACGGAACCCATCACGCCGCCGCCTTCCATCTCATCGAGATAACGCTTTAGTCTCGGGCGTTTCGTCGTATCCAGGGCACCGTCTTTGCGCTTCGGATACCACACCCGCCCTTCCGCATCCAGCTTCGACATGGTGTCCATTGAGTAGCGCCACCCCTTAGCGGGAAATGGAAATCCCCTCCACTCATACATCATGTTGGGTCGCGGATTGGGGCTCGTCATATTGTCGAGCTGATATTTTCTGCCGTCACCGTCATCGTTATGGTACTTGTCGGCGACGTATTGTTCCGAATGGAGGCTCCTGGGTGTGTTCCAAATGAACGTCGGCCCCTTGGTGTAGAAAAGGATGGTATCCGACACGCGGCTCCAGGTTTTGCTATCGCTGTGGGTTGTGGTCCGCTTCCAAACAATTTCGTTTCTGAAGTTCCTCACGCCGAAAATCGCATCCATCAACAGCTTTAGGTAGTGGCTGGCTGTTGGGTCGCAGTGTAGATACAAGCTCCCGTTCGGTTTCAAAACGCGATGGAGTTCAATTAGGCGCGGTGCCATCATTGCCAAGTACGCCATCATATCGTTCTCTCTCAGAAACGACCTGAAGGCGCGCAGTAGTTCCACTGCGTCTGTATTCCGGCTGTTCATCACGTCGTCAAAGGCCCGCTCCGCTTCATCGCCCCAATGCCATGTGTCCCCAAACGCTTCTATTTGCGCGTGGGATTTTTCGCCTGCCGGACTCTTGAACAAGACGTTGTAGTTGGCTTGACTGTTGAATGGCGGATCGAGGTAGATCAAATCTACACTCTCGGAGTCAATCACCGTTCGGCCAGCGTCATCCCGCTGCCGAAGGATAGCTAAGTTGTCGCCGTAGTGAAGTCGGTTCAATTCGTCTAGCGTACCAAGTTCACCTACGCCAAGAGTTCCCGCACGGTCCAGATGTGATCGGAGATCCCCGCAGCCATCGCAGGAGTCATGCGAAGCGATTTGTGAACGCGCCCGAAGTTGTACCAGCAATACCAAAGTGCGACGGAAGCCCAGTGATTCTCCCATTTTTTACTGAAGGCGTTCGTGAGGCGCGTAAACCGCCGCATTCCCATTCTGAGACTGAGATTGGACCGCTCGATGATCGAAGTGCAGATGCGCTCCGAATCGGGACGGCCCATAACTGGGACTACCTCCACTGATTGCACTTCGGCGGGGCTGTAGCGTTTTTCGCCGTCTTGCGGGTTGCGATAAACCTTGATGAGCTGGGCGAAATCACAGCGGTCATGCAGCGTGTTCGATATGGCCGACTTGTACGGAGCGAAGCCGTCCGTGGTGATCTGGAAACGGCTATGCGCGGTCGCGTGCCGCACGCCTTCGATAAATTGGTCCGTGGTGGCTTGGTTGCGCTTGCCCATCGCGATATTGAGTACCAGCTTGGAATGCCGCTCAATCGCTACGAAGGTAAGCCTGCTTCTGGCGCTGGCGCACAGACTTGAAGAACGCGTGCGTTCCGGAGAAGCAAAAGACTATGTTGCGCTCGCTCGGCTCAGTGGCGTTTCGCGTTCGCGCATTGGCCAGATCATTGATCTCCTAATGCTCGCGCCGTCGATCCAAGAGCACGTCCTACCTTCGCCAGCGAAAAGGATCTCGCGACGGTCAGCAAGGACTGGCCGGTCGCGCGGCTAGTGGAGGTCTGGAACAGCTTCGCCGGCGTGACGGCCTTCGACGAATTGAAACCGGTCAAGAAATTTACCAATCGACAGTCGGCCATCGAGAGGATCTGGAATGCTGCACAACGTCTCGCCCAGGGTAGCGGCGAGACACGTTCCGATAACTCAAGCACGAGAGGGGGCAAACGGCGCGTCGCCGATTCGCCGCGACACAAGCATGCGCATGCCAACAAAAAGGACGCTCGGCCGAAAAAAGAAGAAGTAATTGCGATGATGAGGCGCGCTAGGGGCGCCACGCTCGCCGACATAATGGATGCGACAGGCTGGCAGAAACATACTGTTCGTGGATTCGTGAGTATCCTCGGAAGCAAGAATGGTCACAAATCGAATCGATGACAACTGGTGCCGGGGAGCGTGTATATCGAATCCTGAAGTAAGCGCGGCCGTATTGCGAGTCCGATTCCCAAGGCCGCCGCCAGCCACGCGCGGGCTTCTTGTTGTTGCGACCGGTTTCGTAAGAGACTGCGGTGGGAATTTCCTAGGTCCGAGGCGCGGCAGTCAACCACAGATGTGGCCGGAGAGACTAACAGAGAATTGCGCGCATCTCCTCCCGGTTACGTCTCCAGCCGGGACCTTATGCGACCTCTCGAATCGCGGGAAATGAAAAACTGCGCCAAATGGCGCGTTCTCGCGGTTATCAGTGCAGGCGCCAGTCAACTTATTAGCGGAGAATATTAGCGAAAGGTTGTTGGCTCCCCGCGATGCTTTCGAATCGTGATTAACAGCACAATCGTCTGTCCATCGATGTCCGCCTAGACTTGCTTTTCAGGCCGCACAGAGCGTTCATGTGACTGTGGCGAAGGGCCACTAGGAAAGGAGTTCACATGGACCAATCTGTTCTTGACGAAATCGGGCGAACTCGCAGTCTCACTGTTTCCCAATTGCGGGCCAAGATCGCGTCAAGCTTCTGAATCTGCTCAGCACTCGGTTTTGCTCATTTTTCCGCAAGTTCCTTTTGGGCGAGGCCGTTTGCGGCGCGCCGTAACTTAATCCGTTCGCCACATTCTCCGGGTTGCACTAAGTCCTCCGTTTCGCTTCCCTATTCAAATATTCTAAATATTAATCGTCCGGCGCATGGAAGAGTTGCCGAAATTGTCATAACCGCTAAGTGCCTTCACGCTTCTCACTTCCTTCGTTCCACGCAATTCGCATAGGTTCTCCAGTAAGCGTCTGAAGTAATCGCCGCCCTCGGTCTGCGGCGTTATGTATATCTATATGCTTAAAAAACTGGCAGGAGCGATGCAGCCGCGTTAAATTAGACTAGGCTAACAAGGGGCAGCGGGAGCGACAACGACGTTACAGTACGGTACTGTACAAAGGGTGCGCTACCTGGCTAGAGCATTCCGCGATTGGAATTCAAGTACTCCATCTAATGCGGCAACTACATCGCCAAGTAATGAAGCAAGGCAATGTGAATTAGTTAATCGTCGTACTGGCGCTTTTAATATGGAAATATCGTTAGGTTTACGTAATAGATAATTTGCATTTAATGAAACACACAGGCGAAATGCGGGCGATGTGTTTCGGCACAAAGTCACCGCGTCGTAACCTTCGTTCACACTCAACCGTCGAATAGAGGTGCCGTTGCGCGCGTGATAACGGCCTCAGGAGTGTAAGGAATAAGCGAAACGATTCCAAGCCTCTGCCGATGGTGCACAGAGCCGCTATCGTCGCCGAGGCGAGGCCAGAAGTTCTGTTGTGACCGACACCGGTATCTGTTTCATCAGAACCAGAGGATCTCTCCGGCCAAGTTGGATGAGAGAATTAGGACGATTGTGAAGGAGGAACTAGAAGCGAGGGCGCATATTCAAGAACTCTGCCGCGTTGTGTGACAATCGCCGCTGGGCGAAGCCGCTGCACGAATTTACTAAACCACGTGGCCTTCTCTTGCTTGCTAATACTGGTGTAATCGTCACAGATCCGCTTCAGAGCAGCTGAATCTGTAGTTAACACCCATTCCGCCCATGAATAGAAGTACCCACGCCACATGTCCATAGACACCGCTCTTCCTGAGTTCTTGAAATCGTAGTACCCAACCCTGACCTTTTCCCTTTCCTTGGCGGTTTCTTGCCCTAAATGGCGACAAACTACCCAGAGAGCTTCCTCCATTGATCTGCCCGCCTGGATCAAAGCGGAAAGCGCCACGTATCGCCGTTCGGTGATATCCGACAACTTCCTTCTTCCAGGCAAGTTGGGTCTTGTCATCCAGAAGCTAATCATCGCTTGCGCTGGCCTCTTGCCGGAGGCTTTCCGTTCGGTCAAGTCGGCCAATACCCATTCCACGAACAACTTTAACTCCCCTGCGGGATCAACGAAGCGGACCGCCATGCGCTTAGATTACACGGATTCTCTCGACTTCGCCAGGCGAATCTCTGATGCTATGTATGCATGAATACCGTTCCGTTTCCTTCAAAACTGCTGACGATTGCTGAGGTCGCCGAGGTTCTTCGGATTCCTAAGCCGAGGGTCTACGAATTAGTGCGTACGGGCGTGATCCCCGGCGTGCGCATCCTCCGACAAGTGAGGGTTCATCCCGACAGTCTCAGCGAATTCCTCTCAAGAGGCGGGAAGCCCTTGTCAGGTTCAGTAAAGCAAATAGGCTGATGAGCGGAAAAATGGCTGTCATAGACCGAGCCAGCGTGCGGGAGTCGTGCAGGCCTCAGGATCTTCCACACTGCACGCTCGTTGAGTTGCGAACAAGGCAGATAGAACGGCCTCGCGAGGTTGTGCGTGGCCCGATATCCGAAGGGGAAACGGTGTTGATCGTCGGAAGGCCGAAAACTGGCAAGAGTAGGCTTACTCTCCAATTGGCACGAGACCTGAGTAGGGGCGAGCCGTTCCTGGGGCATGCCATACCCCAGCCGCGGCGGGTGCTGATGATCGACCTGGAAAACCGGCACGCTGTTGTTCGCGAACGCTTTTTGAAGATGGCACCCGAACCAATTGACAGCGATGAAAATATTTCAATTTACGCAGCAGAAACATTGAGTTCTGATCCGGTTGGCCTGGATGGTGATGGCTTCGAGAACTTAATTACTCTGATTGAGAAGACGAATCCCGACGTAATTGTCTTCGATACGTGGAGGCTGCTAATTGGCGCAAGTGGTGAGAACAAGGCCGAAGCAGTAGTTAGGGGATTGAGAAGACTTTCAGACCTTCGCAAAGACAGACCTCAGCTGGTCACCATCATTGTGCATCGTCTACGGAAGCAGAATTCAGATCAGAAGACTATTTTGCGAAACGATCCTTACGACTGGGTCGAGAACCTTTCCGGTCACCATGCCCTGATCGGGCATGTCGATGCTTGCTACGGGATAGAGCGTGAGTCATCAACGAACGGCGATGAGTTGATTGTTTTCGGCGGTGTCGCGCGGAACGCGGCATCTACATGCACGCTGCTCGATGAGGACGAAGAAACTCTAAACGTATCGGGGGCATATGCTTCGCCCTTGCCCGATATGCCACTCCTTACCGCGCATCGCGAGATGCCTAGCCTGCGGATGCACCGAGCTCCTGCCGGAGGATCGATGAGACTAACGCTGCGAGACATGCAAATCCTTCGGCTTTTGCGAACGGCGCGATGGCTGACCACCAGCCAAGTGCGCGCTCGTTTCTTCTCACACGCCACGTGTGACGCCGTGAGGAAGAGGTTACGAAAGCTCACGCAGGAAAAGTACCTCGTCATGGTTCGGCGCGACCACAAGAGCCATGCGCTTTTTGCATTGGGACCTCACGAGAAAGCAGTTCTTGAAGACGAGAGCACCGAGCCGCTGATCTTGGAGCGTAGGCCGCCGGCACGTTTCGATTACTTTATGGGTGTGAACGACTGCCGGGTTTCAGCCGAGCTTGCCCGGTGTACCTATTTTTTTGCGTGTTGGGAGTTGCCTCGCATACATTGGCGTCACAAATTGATTCCCGACGCGATCTTCTCTCTTCAGGAACAGACGTTCGCCTTAGAATTTGATCGTGGATTCGAGGGTGCTCAATTCTTCGCCAAAACCCAGCGCTCCCACCTCGAACAGGGATTCCCAGATCTCCCCGACTGCCGTGTGTTGATGATCACCGAATCCGCAGTCCGAATGAAAGCCCTCGCCATCGGCCCCGCCCGTGTCGAGATCTTGTTCATTATGATCGAACTCATCCGCACTCGCGGACTATTTGCCTCGATTTTATGTCGTCAACCCCGCGAAGAGTGTGAGCCGGAGAGTCTCTTGTCCCCATCTCTTGACGCCAAGAGAGTTTTAGGTGTGCAACAGCTTGGATATCAGCAACTTGAGGTTTCTCGGACCGGGCCTATTAAGGAAGATCGGACATGAGGACACCAACTCCCGACTTCGCAAGTCCCCTACCCCGCCACTTGATATCCATCGATGCGCTGTCGGCTCTTTGGAGCGTACCTAAAGCCACACTATATAACTGGGTCAATCAAGGCCGCCTGCCATACGTTAAGCTCGGTCGCTCACTTCGCTTCGATCTTGTACAGATCGAGGAGCATCGCGAACGGGCTACAATATCGATGGCTGGCAAGAGGTAAAGGAGCTATTTAGAATGGCACTCTACCAACGCGGCCGGATTTGGTACGCAGATTATTACGCCTACGGGGAAAGGATTCAGGAGAGCACGCAAACCGCGGATCGGCGCAAAGCGGAGAAATTCTACGCCTTGCGCTTGTCGGAAGTTGAGCGGCGCGTGTTCGTCAAACCGGTCGATGTTCCATTGACTGAATTTGGGGAGCGATACATGGCGTATGCAAAAACGCACAAGCGCTCCTGGAGACGGGATGAGCAGATGCTCGGTCACCTCAAAACGTTTTTCGGGCCGGTCGATATCCGGGATATCACTCCACTCAAGGTGGAGGATTACCAGATGTCGCGTGTCCGCGAGGTGTGCCCGGCGACCGTGAACCGGGAATTGGGGCTCTTGAAGCACATGTTCAATGTGGCGGAGAGATGGTCGCTCCATCGCGGTGTCAATCCCGTTCGGTTGGTGAAGTTTCTCCGGGAAGACAACCTGAAATTTCAGACTCTCAGTGAGGCAGAGGAACAGCAGCTCCTCGCAGCATCGCCGCCGTACCTTCGCGACATGATTCTGTTTGCGATCAACACCGGCCTTCGAACAAGTGAAGTTTTCAATTTGAAATGGGAGGACATCGATATCGAGTTACGACGACTGAATGTGGAAGTGAAAAAGAATCGTCGGATGCTGGAGCTACCCCTCAACGACAACGCATTCCGCGTTTTGGAAGCCCGCCAAGGAATGAGACACGGCCCTTTCGTGTTTTATAACCAGGAGACGGGTGACCGATTCAAAGATGTGAAGTCGGGACTGAAGGCTGCGCTGAAGCGAGCGGGATTGTCCAAGATCACTTGGCACACATTCCGGCACACATTCGCATCGCGCTTGACGCGCAGTGGGGTGGACATTGTGACCGTCAAGGAGCTGTTGGGTCATTCGACCATAACGGTGACGATGCGATACGCGCACAGCAATGATGAGACCAGGGCTAGAGCGGTAGCGCGGCTTGCTACCAGTGACAAAGTAGTGACAATCGTGCCCCGGAAGCAAAAAATAGCCGTTTCCGCGTAGTGACAGTACTGCTAAACCGATGAAATCAGGTAGGATAAGAAGTGGAGGAATGGCCGAGCGGTTTAAGGCGGCGGTCTTGAAAACCGTTGACGGGGAAACTCGTCCGGGGGTTCGAATCCCTCTTCCTCCGCCACTCTGATTTTCATGGACAAAGCTGCGGATTTAAAATTGATCGCTGACAACTGGAGCGTATTGTTGCCGGCGGCGGAGCGGGCTTTCGAAGAGCACGGCCGCGGAATGCTTCTGGTGGACACCACGCGCATTGAAAGCGGCGGCTATCGGTTTCAATACGTCAGCATGGCGGCTCTTCCCCCTGGTGATTCCGATTGCGAACGCATGGTGCGAACTTACGATCCGGAAAAAGAAATCATCATCAGCCTGGTTAGATCCGACGGGCGCGTCTATTCTTACGAACTCGGGCGCCCCGGCGACAGCGGAGTGACACGGCCGTAGAATCGCTATTTTTCTTTCTCCAGAAGCTGGCGAATTCTCAACAGTTCCTCTCGCCTCTGCGGATCCGATTTGGGATAGCTCATTTTTAAACTCTTCAGCGTATCCAGCACCACTCGCGAGACAATTAACTGCGCGGTTTCCTTGTCATCGGCCGGCACGACGTACCAGGGAGAGGAGTGCGTGCTGGTCGCACTGATACACGCTTCGTAGGCTTTGGTGTAGTCTTTCCAGAAACCCCGCTCCTTGACATCGTCGGCGCTGAATTTCCAGTTCTTCTGGGGATCGTCGATGCGCTTGAGGAAACGCTTGCGCTGCTCCTGTTTCGACAGATGCAGAAAAAACTTGACCACGCGCGTGCCATTGCGGTGCAGGTGATGCTCCAGATTCACGATGGAGCGATAGCGGCCGCGCCAGATGGATTCCTTGTCGGCCAGATCGTGCGGAAGATTCTCGGCGGCGAGAATCTCGGGATGCACGCGGACCACCAGCACCTCTTCGTAATACGAGCGGTTGAAGATGCCAATATGCCCGCGCTCGGGCAGACGCCGCGTGGCATTCCACAGAAAGTCGTGGGACAGTTCCTCGGAGCTGGGATGCTTGAAACTGAAAACCTGGCACCCTTGCGGGTTTACGCCTGACATCACGTGCTTGATAGCGCTATCCTTGCCGGCTGCATCGAGCGCCTGAAAAATCAGCAGCAATGCGTATTGATTCGAGGCGTAAAGCAGGCTTTGGAGCGCGCTTAACTTTTCGATGCGATCCTCGAGCAGCGCCTTATACTCGTCTTTCGAGCTGTAAAACGCCTTTACCCGGGTGGGCCACTTGCTGAGATCCATCTTCTTCCCGGCACGGACGCGAAAGTCGTCGGTGTGGATTTTCTTCATCGGTTCCCTCGACACCATGGTAACGGCAACTTCCTTTTGACAAGGCCCCTTCAGCCGTGGCATGCTGATCAGACCTCCCTAATGAAACGCGCTCTCTTAATTCTGTCCCTGGCCGCCGGAGCTCTCGCGGGCGAAAAACCGTCGGTCACCCAATGCTTTCAAGTTCACTCGCTCACGCGGCTGGATGGCGACCATTATTGGGCGGATTGGACCAACTCCTGCCCGTACACCATCGATTCGGTTTACGTGATGATCGGTTTCCGCGATAAGTTTCACAACCTGCTGGGCGATGGCGTGTGGGGGCTGCACTTCATCACGCGGGGCACCCATCGAGTGACTCGCTTTTCAGCGCCTGCCGGCGTGGGCGCTTACGAGTTCGTCGATATCCGCAAAGTGACCACCGATTTCACCGAGGCCCTTCGCTAAAGCCGACGCCCTGCGCTAAAACCAAGGCCCTGCCCTAAAACGGAAGTCCTGCGCTAGAGTTGTAGCGGAGGCGGCTCACATGAAACTTGCCCTGTGCGTGGCCCTGTTGGGCATGCAGACGTTCGCGGCCGAGACCATCCCGGGAGGCCCCAGCGTAATTCCGCACGTGGTTGACGGGGACGGGTGGAAGACCATTTTCACGGTGGTGAACCTGGACACCAGCGCGGCGTCTTTTACGCTGCGGTTCTATGCCGACGATGGTACTCCGCTGGCTTTCCCCACAAGTTCCAGTAATTCGCCCACTATAACCGGCACCTTGGCGGCGCGCGGCTCGATGACCATCGAAACCAGCGGAACGGCCGTCCCGCTCACCCAAGGCTGGGCCTATCTCGATACGCCGGGCACGATCGGCGGCACCGCCATCTTCCGGCGTGTGATTTCCGGCCAGCCGAATTATGAGTCTTCTGAGGCACTCGACACGAGTTTGGGCAGCCACTACGAAATGCCCTTCGATCATCGCAGCGGCGCGGCCACTGGATTCGCCATCGTCAACCAGACGGCGGGAACATCCGGCGTGATCTCCCTCGTGTTCCGTGACGAAGGCGGGACCCCGTTGTTCAGCGACAGCTTTACGCTACTGGGACTGCGCCATAGCGCGTTCACGCTCACGCAAAAATATCCGCAGTTGATCGGGTTGCGGGGAACATTCGAAGTGTCCACCAGCGGCGTTTACATAAACCTGCTGGCGCTGCATTTCTTGAACGGCAGTTTCACGGCCATTACGCCTCTCGCCTCCTGGGAGTGGCAGTAGTTTAGGCGCGGGCGCACTCTAGGTTAGCGGCTGCGGCAGACAATCGGAACCGAGGAGGGTGGCCCTGACTAGCGCCTGTTCCCGTATGTTCAGCGTGAACGTACCTATGGGTTTAGGTTACATTCACTGGGCCGCCGCGGAGCGCAACCCGACGGCTGGCAGGTACAAACCGCGAGGCTGGCGCTTCCACCAAGCGCCAGTGCGGCGGCGCGTCTCGAAGTCCGTGAAGGTATATTCATAAGCCAGCGCGCGGATGTAGCGGGGAGGCTGATTGGGGAACGGGTTATTGCCAAGTAATGCTTCGACGTCGGGCGAACCCTCGAGCAGGCGCAGAGTTAGGCTTACGAACCATGGGTTCGTTTGGTAATTACTGAGAGCCGCGAACCACATCTGCCAGTCAATACGCGGCTGGTACGGAGCCACCCAGGCGGGAGCACGGTTGACGTTTCCGGGCTTGTATTTAAACTCATAGGGCCGCCAGGTTTTGCCGTCGGCTGAGCCTTCGAGGATGATCTCGATGCGTTCGGTGGTCATCACCGCGAACAGGCCGTAAGTATTGACGATCTGGAGCGGCGCGGCATAGCGCAGCGGGGCGTTGAGCGCGGCGGGCAGCCGTACGTTAAAGGTTTCGACCAAATGCGCGATGCTGAGCACCATTACCAGGACTCCGACGGAGTAGGCGATGTAGGGGGCGCGCCGGCCCTCCGCATCCCCGGCAATGCGGTCGCGGTGGAGCTTAGGGACGAAGCGCGCGAGCGCCTGATCGTCAAACAAGAACAGGGTCAGCGCGAGAGTGAGCAAATTAAAGAACGTATAGTTGCCGGTGATGAAAATTAAAACTTGCAGCACGATCAGCCACCAGGCGCCGAACATACGCATACGCCGCGGGAAGAAGATGAGGAACGGCATGCCTACTTCGATCGCGAGCGTCGCGGCCGTGGCGAAATGCTGGAAGCCGGCGGGCAGTTTATCGGCGTACCAGGCGAGGATCGTCGGCAGCGGCTGCGTGTGCCAGTGGAAGCTAAGCGCCGACAGGTTGCGCCAGTTGGCATCGCCGCTCAGGAGCTTGACCGCGCCGGATAGGAAGTAAAGACGGAACACCAGCCAGCGGAATAACCAGGGCACGATGCGGTTCTGTCCCAGGAAGATGGTGAGGAATCCGGCTTCGAGCAGCAGGGAATCCCACTGGAAAGAGAGAAATTCCTGGCCTACAGCGGCATAAGAGAGATACAGGATGAATAGCAGGATAGGGATGAAGCGCTCGAATCTTCCGCGCGCGAAGCCGGTGAGAAACAGCATGGCGGCGAAGACCATGCCGGCGAAGCAGAGCACGACGAGCGTGGTGTCGTCAGCCGCGATCCAGAAAATACTGGGGACGGCGAGGAAGCGCAGCGCCGAGCCAGTGCGCTCGACCGAGGCGAGGAACGTGACGACAGGGGCTACGCCGCGCGCGCCGAGCAGGCCGGTGACTTGGAGCGCGAGCGATCCGAAGGCGATGGCGTAGATAAATGCGAGTGCGCGCAGAAACAACCACTGGGTGGCAGCGAAGCGGGTGGGCTCGATGCGCGTGCCGAATGTGAAACGCGTGAGTTGATAAAAGAAGTTCCGGCGAGGCGCGATGATGCGGTAGAGCAGTTCGCTGGGGCTCGCGACCCAACGGTAGAGGCGTTCTTTGCCCAGTGTCTCGAACACAGCGCGCGCGCCGCTCACGACGGTGCCGCCGGGGCGCACGAACTGCACCGACTTTGAGTAAGCTTCGCGGGGGATTTGCGGAAAGCGGTCGCCTACTTCCTGGGACGCAAGGTATTCGATGCGATCTCCGGTCAGTCGGCGCCAATAATCAAGCCAGATGCGGCAGAAGGCGCAATGGCCGTCAAAGATGAGGATCGGTTTTGGCGCGGACATGCCTAGACCATTATGGGGGAGATGCCGGCGTCCCAAGCCACTCCACCGATGCGGCATGGAGCGTCCGCGATCGTCGCTACTGGTTCAACAGCGGAATATCTTTCGCGGCCTTCGGTTCGGGGAACGTCTTGATGTAGGCGTAGACGTCGGCGAGTTCCTGGTCCGACATGACCTTCGCCCGGAAGGGGGGCATGTTGCCGGACGCCGGATTGCGGACGTACGCGGTGAAGGCTGCCAGCGGCAGTTTGGTTTGCGCCAGGCGCGCGCCGGCGGTGCCGCCTTGTCCCACATAGCCATGGCATTGGTAGCAGCCGTTGCGCTCGAACAGGCGCTTGCCGTTGGCCGTGTCGCCCTCTTTGGTTTGGGACATTGCGGCGATGGCAAAAACGATGAGCAGTAGAAATATTTTCATGGAAGGTCTCCTAGCGGGGCTGTGTCACGACGTCGAGCAGCGCGGGCTCGCCGGCTTTCACTTGGGCGATGGCGCGTTTCAGCGCAGGTGCGAGGTCGTTCGGATCGGCGATCGGTCCCTCGGCGTAAAGACCGTAGCCTTTTGCGATGGACGCATAGTCGATGTTGGGTCCGTTGAGCGCGGTGCCGATATCGGAACGCCCGAGATCGCGGTCATATTTGGCGCTGAGCAGCGCCAGGTACATGCGCTCTTCGTGATAAGAACGGTTGTTGTGCATCACGGTTAGCAACGGGACTTGGTGATGGGCGGCAGTCCACAGCACGCCAGGAGCGTAGTTCAAATCGCCATCGCACTGGATGCTGACAGACAACCGGCCATGTCTTTTATTAGCCAGCGCGGCGCCTACGGCAGCGGGGGCTTGGTAGCCGATGCCGGCCCCGCCTTGCGCTCCTATGTAATGATGCGGCTGGCTGAAGTTCCAAAGGCGGGTGGGCCAGGAGCTGACGAAGCGGTCGTTTGAAACGAGCGACCAGTCTTCGTTTTTGATCTGCCCCCAAAGCTCGGCGGAAAGGCGTGCGGTGCTGATGGGGCTGGCATCCCAGGCGATGGCGGCTAACTCGCGGTCGCGCGCGCGGGCTTGGCGGTTCATCTCGGCTATTTTTTTGCCACGTTCGTCGAGGGCACGGCGGCGGTCGGGCGTAATTAATTTTTTGACGGCTTCGACGAGTTCGGGCAGCGTAGCTTCGGTATCTCCGGTAATAGCCAGGTCAGCTTCAAGGTAGCGGCCGAAATCCTGATAGTTGGATTTATGGTTCAGATCCAGGGCGGAAATGCTAATAATCTTAGCCCCCTCTTTGGTGGTGGAGCGCGCTTCCATGCCGAATTTATTGGGGCCCGTCATCTTGTGGGTGATGCCCCAGAAGTCCTGGACTTCTAGGCCAATAATGACGTCGGCGTCAGAGAGGCTAGGGACGGCGACCTGCGGACCGGGGTTGCCATATAAAGGATGCGCGGAGGGGAAGTTCATGCGCATCCGCTGATCTTGCACGCGGGCTTGCAATACTTCGGCGAGTTCAACCAGGAGCTTGATGCCTTGGGCGCTGCGCACGGCGCGTCCGGCGACGATCACGGGATTTTCGGCCGCAACCAGTAACCTCGCCGCTTCCGCTACGGCGGCAGAATCGCCTTGCGGCGGGGCGCTCATGGCCAGTTTAGGAATGCGCAGATTCTTTTCTCTGATGGGCTCTTCCTGTAGCGTGCCGTCGGCGACCAGAACCACTGGCTCATACGGCGGCGTCAGCGAAATCTTATACGCGCGCACCGCCGATTCGGCAAAGTGCGAGAGTGAGACCGGCGTGTCGTCCCACTTAGTGAAATCGCGCACCATGGCAGCCGCGTCCTGCACGCTGTGCACCCACTCGGAGTTGCCGCGGCGGTAGTTCACATCTAAAATGTTTCCCAGCACGATGTAGACGGGGACGCGATCGCAGTAGGCGTTGTAGATCGCCATAGAAGCGTGCTGCAATCCCACCGTTCCGTGCGCCATGATCATCATGGGCTTGCCTTCAATCTTGGCGTAGCCGTGGGCCATGGCCACCGACGATTCCTCGTGGCAGCAGGTGAGCCACTCGGGATTAGTGTTCTTACCGTAATTGATGAAAGATTCCTGAAGCCCGCGGAAGCTGGAGCCGGGATTCGCGGCGCAATATTCGATGCCCAGCGACTTGATGACGTCGACCATGAAATCCGAGCCCGGACGCGCGTTGGAGGTGACGTCGACGGCCGGGGCAGTTTCAGGCTTCAGGGCGGCTTGCTGGGCGAGAGCGATAAGGGTGGTAGCTGCCAGACCAGCGGCTGCTCCAGCCCCTTTGAGGAATCCGCGGCGGTCCGTATTCGTAACAACGGGGTTCTTCGAGTCGGACATCTAGGCCTCCTGCTTCGGGACAGTTGCCATTATGTCATGCGGTGAGATACTGAATGCGTGCCGACCATTTTGATGGTGGGGCCGTACCGCATGTACTTCTACAGCCGCGAGCCGAACGAGCCGCCGCACAATTCATGTGGCTCGCGAGAACTGGTATGAGTACTTCCCTTCCTAACCCCGGAGAGCGCGTGCGAGACGTGCATTTGACTGAGGACACGCTAGCTGTCGACCTTGCGGACGGGCGCACGATCATTGTTCCTCTGACATGGTATCCGCGGCTTTTGAACGCTACGCCAGAACAGCGATCTCACTGGAAGGTGAGCGGAGCGGATTTCGGGATCCACTGGCCGGAGATCGATGAAAACTTGAGTACGGAGGGGCTGCTCCGTGGTGCACCTGCTGCCGCTGAAATGAGTCGCCAGCGGTAGTCTGTTCCGATGAAACGCTTGAGTTCGGAGCGCCCATCTTATGATCGAAGTGGCCCATCAAAGGCTCGCGGAACACGGCCTATCTCGGCTGCGTCAGCACATCCACCAGCGCCGGCTCGCCGGATTTCACTTTCGCGATTGCGCGCTTTAGGGCGGGCCCGAGGTCCTTGGGGTCGCTGATCGGTCCTTCGCTGTACATGCCGTAGGTTTCCGCCATCTTGGCGTAATTAATGAAGGGATCTTTGAACGAAGTGCCAATGTCCGCGCGATCGATGCCGCGGTTTTGTTTGGCCGCCACCATTTGGATGTACATGCGTTCTTGGTGGTAGGCGCGGTTGTTGTGGATCACGTTCAGCAGCGGGATTTTGTGATGCGCGGCGGTCCAGAGGACGCCGGGGGCGTAGTTGAGGTCGCCGTCGGAATTGATATTTACAGTCAGGCGTCCGTGTTTGCGATTCGCCAGGGCCGCGCCCACTGCCGCGGGGGCGCCGTAGCCGATGCCAGCGGCTCCTTGCGCGCCGATGTATTGGTAGTGGTGCTTGAAGTCAAATATTTTCGTGGACCAATAGCTGGTGTAGCGATCGTTCGAGACCAACGACCAATCTTCATTCTTTATTTGCGCCCAGAGTTCGGCGGCTAGGCGCGCGGTGGCAATGGGGCTGGCGTCGAAACCTACTGCCGCCGCCTCCAGGTTTCGCTCGCGGGCTTTCCGGTGCGCTTCGGCTAACTTGGCGCCGCGGGCTTGCAGTGCAATGCGGCGGTCTGAAGTCATCTGTTTCTTCACCGCTTCGATCAACGACGGGAGCGTGGCTTCGGCATCGCCGGTGATGCTGAGATCGACTTCGGAATAGCGGCCGAAGTCCTGATAGTTAGATTTGTGGTTCAGCTCGATGGCGGAGATGCTGATGATCTTCGCGCCCGGCTTCATGGTGGAGCTGGATTCCATGCCGAATTGATTAAGACCCGTCATTTTGTGGGTGAGGGTCCACATTTCCTGGGCTTCCAGGCCCAGGACGAGATCGGCGTCGCGGACGGATTCGGTGATAGGATCGTTCGCGGGCGGCGCGTATAAGGGATGGCGCGAGGGGAAGTTCATGCGTAGGCGCTGGTCTTGCACCCGGCATTGCAGGAGCTCAGCCAGCTCGACCAAAAGGTCGATGCCATGGGGCGTGCGGGCGCAGCGGCCGGCTACGATCACCGGGTTGTCGGCGGCGAGCAGCAGTGTAGCGGCTTCTTTGACGGCGGAGGCATCGCCTTGCGGCGGGGCAGTGGTGACGAGTTTGGGAATACGCAGATTCTTCTCGGCGATGGGCTCTTCCTGGAGGGCGCCGTCGGCGACGATCACGATGGGCTCGTAGGGCGGCGTCATCGAGATGCTGTAGGCGCGCACGGCGGATTCGGCGAAGTGCGCGAGCGATACCGGAGCGTCGTCCCACTTGGTGTAATCGCGCACCATGGCGGCGGCGTCCTGCACGCTGTGATACCAGTCGGCTGAGCCGCGGCGGTAATTGATGTCCAGCAGATTGCCTAAGACGATGTAGACCGGCACGCGGTCGGCGTACGCGTTATAGATCGCCATGGATGCGTGCTGCAGCCCGACGGTCCCATGCGCCATGATCATCATGGGCTTGCCTTCGATCTTGGCGTACCCGTGGGCCATCGCCACGGAGGACTCCTCGTGCAGGCAAGTGAGGAACTCGGGATCCTTATTATTGCCGTAGTTGATTACAGATTCGTGGAGTCCGCGGAAGCTGGTGCCGGGATTGGCGGCACAATATTCCAGGCCCAGCGATTTGAAAACGTCGACCATGAAGTCAGCGCCGCAGCGTACGTTGGAGGTCACATCGGGAGTTCCGCCAGTGGATTCGGGTTTTTCGGCAGCCCGTTGTGCAAACGCAACAGGAGATGAGGCGACCAGGCCGGCAGCGCCCCTCAAAAACTTGCGGCGGTCCACATTTTTCTTTGCTTTCGCCATGGCGTGCCTCCCCGGTGAAGGTTGTACGTCTGCCATTATGTCACGGGGCAGGCCTGGACTCAGGCCCAGTCCACGGCTAGGATATAATCGTCATCTTTGGCGGCCATTGCGGGGGAAACAAGGAGAATCATATGCGTCTTGCGTTGCATTTTATGATCGCGGCAGCCCTGCCTGGAATGTTAGCGCTGGAACCATGCGCAGCCCAGGAGCGCGCCCCCGCGCTCCGTCTGAGTGCCGTTGGTGTCGGCGCCAGCAATTATGCGGAATCGCTTCAGTTTTACACCAAGGTAATGGGATTGCGGCCGGCCTTCTCTTTCAGCCCCACCGGGAAGACGATGAATACTTACCTCCAGCTAAGCCGCGATACATTCCTGGAATTGCAGGGGGCGCCCACAAATGCTCCCGGATTAACGCACATCCATATGCAGACCGACGATGTGGACGCGGTCGTTGCCCGTCTGCGGGGCGCCGGCGTGGCCTCCTGCGATGAGGCGCTCAAGACGGGGTGCTTGAGTGGCTCCCACATCAACGAACTCACCGGTGATAAGGGCGCATTCATTATCGATCCCAGTGGCATTAGATTTGAGCCGACCCAATTCCTTGCCCGGTCCCTTACCCAAAAAGCGGTGGACTCATGGGATAACCAAAGTCCAGGAGGAAAACTGCTGGTGGTGGGCATAGCCGTCAAGGATTATCCGGCGTCGCAGACTTTTTACGAGCAGAAGTTAGGCTTTCCTGTAGCCTTTAAATTTTCCAGCCAGGATGGTAAAAGAACCACTACGTATTATCAAATTAGCCGCGATTCGTTTCTCGAGATGCAGACGGCTACGCCAGAAATGCCGCCGGGGATCACGCACCTCCATATTTTGACCGAAGACTTAAATGCTTCGATTGCGCGGCTCAGGCAGGCCGGCGTCGCGTCGGCGGCGCGCAACACGACCACGCCGAATACCGTGACTGAAGTGGGAATCGCTCAGCCCAGCAAAGTGAGGAATGCCTCGGTTTTCGATCCTGACGGCATTCGCTTGGAGTTGAACGAATTGCTTCCCGATTCGCTCACGAAAAAGGCCATGGAATCCTGGAAGTAGCCCCACGCGAAGCTGATTTGCAGAATCTGCACTGATTAACTTTGCAGAATCCGCATTGATTGATAATGATTCGGGCTCGGCTGCGATGAGCTGAAACTGCTTAGACTGCGATTGATCTTTTCCTCCGACTGCTCAATCAGAACGCCACGCTCCATTCCTCCCATTGAATAAAAAGAACTTTTGGCTGCCCTAAACGCCTGATAGCCGATTTCGCAATTTTTGCGAAGTCAAACGTATATTTGCAATTGCGTGACAGGTAGGTTGTGTAGTAAAATATCGAAGACTGTAAGGCTTTAGGGGGGGTATGAAGGTTAATTCTACACTTAAGATTGTGCTCGGAGTATTTTTATTGCTCGGAACCTACGGGATGACCGTAGCCCGAGTTTGGGGACAAGGGGCGACCGCAACCATTCTGGGTTCGGTCACAGATACATCGGGCGCAGCGATTCCGGATGCGGCCGTTCAAGTGAGGAACGTGCAGACCGGGATTATGGAAACGGTTACATCCGATGGACAAGGGCGGTATAGAGCCGCGGAGTTGGCAGTTGGCGATTACGAAGTCCAGGTCTCGAAGGCCGGTTTCGAAACGGTGGTTCACAAGGGAATCACGCTGGCCGTCGGCGCCCAAGCCGTAGTTGATTTCTCGGTCGGTGTCGGACAGACGACTACAGCCGTGACAGTGGAGGGGCAGGTCTCGCAGGTGGAAACCACCAACGCCGCGATCGGCACCTACACCTCCCAGCAGCAGATGCGCGAGCTTCCGCTCAACGGCAGGAATTTCGAACAACTGATACTATTGGCGCCTGGCGTCGCCACCGTCCAATCGCCCAACAGCGCCATGCAGGGACGGGCGGCGCAGTATTCGGTCGCGGGCGGAAGGCCTGAAGGTCAGGCCATCATGCTCGACAATGAGAATCTGCAGGGCTTCTGGAACAACGGTATCGCCTCCATCACGGGTTCGTCACTGGGCGTCGAGGCCATTGGTGAGTTCCAGACGCTGACCAATGCGTACGGAGCGCAGTACGGCGGCAACGGCGCCGTGATTAACGCAGTCAGCAAATCGGGCACGAATGCGTTCCACGGCTCGGCTTTCGATTTCCTCCGCAACAGCGCGCTCGACGCGCGCGATTACTTCTCCAGTAAAAGCGATGCATCACCCTTCCGCCGCAATCAATTCGGCGGCAGCCTGGGTGGCCCGGTAAAGAAAAACAAAGCATTTTTCTTCGTGGACTACGAAGGAATCCGGCAACTTTTGGAGGAGAACCGGATCGCCACTGTGCCCAATTGTCCCTCCGCGTGCACCATCACCGCGACCAATCCGGCGACTCGGACTGCCATCGCGAACACGCTGGCCATCTATCCGAAACCGGATCCCGGTACCATCAGCGCCAACGGGCTGACCGGAACAGCGGCCACCTACGGCAACCAAACCATCCATGAGGATTACGTGTTGGCCCGCTTTGACTACAATTTCACCGAAAAGGATTCGATGTTCGTGCGCTATTTCTCCGATAAGGCCGCCGAGGTAGAACCGTTTACCGGCGCGGCTGCGGGGACCGGCGGAGGGCCGCTGCCTTATTGGCCCGGAGATGACCACTCACACGCCCAGTATTCATCGATGGAGGAGCGGCACATTTTAACTCCTAACATCATCAATCTTGCGCGGTTCAGCTTTTCTCGCCCGACCAAGAATTCGGATGAGCCGGATCACTTCACCGTCAACGGTGCTCAACCGCTCAATTTTTACGGCGTGGCATCGCTGACCGATGGCTTAGTTAACCTAGGCTCCAATATTACTCCGGTAGGGGCGGCTTACGGCACTGGCCGCTTCAATTTGGCTGGAAACCGCTACAGCGCAGGGGACGACATCCTTTGGACCCATGGCGCTCATAGCCTGAAATTTGGGATCACAGCGTCACGCGTGCAAAATAATAGCTGGGATCCGCTCTTGGATAACGGTGTCTGGGCCTTCACCAGCCTGAGCGCTTTCCTCTCGGGTACATCACGCAGCGTGCAGACAGTCGTTCCTGCAGCCGGCAATTCCGCCTATCGGGATTATCGCCAGACGGAGATCTCACCGTATCTTCAGGACGATTGGAAAGTGTCGTCGAAACTCACGCTCAACGCCGGTCTTCGCTGGGAATTCGTGACGAATCCAACGGAGCGGCTGGGCCGGCTCTACGCTGTTACCGATTTCCGGCATAGCACCGGATTTACTCAAATTCCGAACGTGTTCCTTTCGAATCCGACTTGGAAGAACTTCGATCCGCGCGTCGGACTCGCGTACGATCCTTTTGCAAATCACAAAACCTCGATTCGGGCCGGTTTTGGCATGTTCCATGATCCAATTACCGTGCAAGCCTATCAGACAGGATTCGGTTCAGCTACGCCTTGGGTGGTATCGACGCAAAACGGCGCCGTCTACCCATCTGTCCCTGCTTCGGCTGGCGCAATTCTTCCCACGGCAAACATTGGCTGGGATCCGTACATCAACACGACCCCGTATATGATCCAATACAACCTGAACATTCAGCGCGAAATCGCTGCGGGCACAGTATTGACCGTCGGTTACGTGGGTTCGCACGGCGTGCACTTGCTGACAGGCGTGGAGCAAAATCCGCCGACTCCGACGATCGATTCCAACGGGGTTTATCACTTCACGAATGCCGCTGGCGTCGCCAACGCGCGTTTGAATCCCGGCTTAAGCACTTTTACAACCCCCGAGCCCATCACTACGTCTCGGTATAACTCGTTGCAGACCGTTGTGAACCGCAGGTTCACTCGAAATGTGCAGGCGCAGCTCGCCTATACCTGGTCTAAGTGCATTGATGACGGCGCGTTCGTAGTGGGGAGTTTCAACGGAATTACCTCGACTCCTTCCGGTCTGGCGAACCCGTTTGACCAAAAGTCCGATCGCGGCCCTTGCAGCTACGACACCACCCACGTTTTGAGGGTAAACGGCGTGGCGGCATTACCGTTCCACGGCAACCGGCTGGTGGAAGGCTGGCAAATCAGCGGCATTGTGAGCGCTTCCAGCGGCGTTCCATTTAACGTATATACCGGGATGGATCGCTCCGGGTTGGGACCGATCAACATCTTCTCGCGTCCGGATTACGTGAGCGGCTGCGATCCATACGCAGGATCCCAGACCGTTGCCCAATGGTTCAATCCCCGGTGTTATACCCTGCAAGCTGTGGGGACGACCGGCAATACGAGTAGAAATTCCTTGCGCGGACCCGGTTTCTTCGACGCAGATATTTCTCTTCTAAAAGATACGAAGATTACCGAAAGGTTCAAGCTGCAGTTCCGGGCGGAGTTCTTTAACTTCTTAAATCATGAGAATTTTGCCTTACCGAACAGCATGCTCTATAGTGGCGCTAACACGACGGCAATTACGCCTAACATCGGCACCGCGGGCAAGATCACGTCGAGCGCTCCAGGCTCAACACCGCGGCAGATTCAGTTTGGATTGAAGCTGAATTTCTAAAACCGGTAATCCAGTCCAGTAGTGGGCGGGGAACCGGGGGTATGTTCCAAGAACACTCCTCCAGGCCCCGCCCTTTTTTTGTCCTCCATCCCTGGCCATTAAATCTATACAAATAAACAACATACATATACCCTAGTCCCTTAGGTGTAAGTTGGTATTGACTTTCGCCCGATGGTTTCGATATGATGACGGTTCATTCATTTTTGACTGTCTGAAGTT
>JALYJH010000003.1 GCA_030775415.1 Acidobacteriota bacterium
TGCAAGCGGCGGTCACTGCTGTGATGGAATCCCAGAGGTTCATTCTGGGAGCGGGGGTGGAGCACTTCGAAGAGCGCTTCGCCGCATATTGCGGGGCGGGATTTGGGATCGGCTGCGCTTCGGGCACGGACGCGTTAGAACTGGCTTTAATGGCGCTGGAGATTGGTCCGGGCGATGAAGTGCTGACGGTACCGTTCACGTTCTTCGCCACTGCCGGGGCCATTATGAGTTCGGGAGCGCGGCCGGTTTTCATCGATGTAGATCCGGGGACCTTCAATCTGGATATCCGGCAACTAGAGCGAGCTCTGGCGGAGCATCCACGCGTTAAGGCGATTCTGCCGGTGCACTTATATGGCGGGTGCGCGGACATGGGTCCGATCATGGATCGAGCGGCGTCTCGGGCGATTCCCGTGATTGAAGACGCCGCGCAAGCGGTAGGGGCGGAATGGCAAGGGCAGTGCGCGGGCAGCATGGGGACGCTGGGCTGCTTTAGCTTTTTTCCGACGAAAAATTTAGGCGGGTTCGGCGACGGCGGGTTGGTTACTACAAACGATGAAAAGCTGGCGCGAAAGTTGAAGGCGCTGAGGATTCATGGGTCGGTTGAGAAGTACGTTCATCGGTGGGCGGGTATGAATTCGCGGCTCGACGCGCTGCAGGCCGCGGTGCTGGACGTGAAACTGGATCATCTGAATGACTGGAATCGAGCGCGTCAACGGAATGCGGCGCTATACCGCGAGACGCTGTCGAAGGTGGTGATCACGCCGGCGGCTCAGCCGTATCAAACCAATCATGTGTTTAATCAGTTCGTGATTCGGTGCCAGCGGCGGGATGAGTTGCGCGCGTTCCTGGCGGAGTCGGCTGTGGGCACGGAAATTTACTACCCTCTTCCGCTGCATCTGCAACCGGCGCTGGCGGCCTACGGGTATAAAACCGGCGATTTCCCGGTGAGCGAGCAGCTGGCCAAAGAGGTTCTGGCGCTGCCCATTTTCGCGGAGCTGACTGAGGATGAGATCACTACTGTCGCGGGGCTGATCCGCGAATTTTACGAGCGAGGATGATTGCATCTGAGCGGGGCGCCCGGAGTGCGGCTTTGAATGACCGATAAAGGATAAGATAGGGGTTACTGTCGGAGTATAAGCGCCGCTCGCACCCATGATTAGGCTCTTTCGCGTTTCGTTCCCCACCAGTTCGGTGGCCCTCTTTTTATCGGAATCCGTCCTCATCCTGGGGTGCTATGTGCTGGCCGCGTATACGACGCTGGATCAAGCTTCCGCATTTTACTTTTGGGAAGAGGGCGGTTGGTGGCGCATCGGTTTCGCGACGCTGACCATCCTGGGGGGCGTATATTTCCAAGATCTTTACGAGCAGTATCGGATACCTTCCCGCACGGTATTAGTGGAGCAGTTTTGTCTCGTGTTGGGGGTGACATTTCTGTTGCAGGCAATGCTGGCTTATGCGCGTGTGGATATAACACTCAATCGCCGGGTGATGGTTTACGGCAGCTTGCTGGCGCTGATAGCGGGACCGTTGTGGCGGATCGGATTCACGGAAGCGATGCAGGCGCACAAGGGCTCGCGGAAACTTCTGTTCCTGGGATGCTCCGCCTCCGTGCTGCAAATTATCCAGACCCTGCAGGAACGGCCTGAGCTCAGAATGCTCCCCTTGGGTCTTATGGACTTTGACGGGACGACCACGCCGCCTGAAGGAGTGCGATGGCTGGGCGTGGCCGACCAGGTGAGCGCTGCGGTGGCCGAAAATCGCCCGGACTGCATCGTGGTCGGAATGATGGAGCGGCGAGGCGCGTTGCCGATTCAACAGTTGGTCGATTTACGCTTTGCGGGTGTCCAAATCGAGGATGCGGCCTCGACCTACGAAACGATATTCCATCGTGTCTCGGTTCGCGAGCTGCGGCCGTCGCAATTGGTTTTCTCGGTCGATTTAGGCCCGCGCCCAGCCATGGTTGCAATGCAGACGGCATACTCCACGTTTCTTGCTCTCTTGGGAGCTGCGATGACTCTGCCGATTATGCTGGCAGTTGCGATTGCCGTGCGTCTCTCTTCCAAGGGACCGATTCTCTACCGGCAAACCCGGTCAGGCAAGTATGGCATTCCGTTTACGCTATACAAATTTCGTTCCATGAGAGTCGACGCGGAAGCCCATAGTGGACCGGTGTGGGCCAGCAAGGGCGATCCCCGCGTTACTCCCGTGGGGCGCTGGCTGCGGAAACTGCGGCTAGATGAATTGCCGCAATTATTCAATGTCGTTCGCGGAGATATGAGCCTGGTGGGCCCGCGCCCCGAACGGCCGGAGTTCGTCAAAGTCCTGCAAGATCAGGTTCCCTTTTACCGCCAACGGCTGTGCGTGAAACCGGGTATCACGGGATGGGCGCAAGTGAACCATAAGTACGGCGACACTATGGAAGATGTCATCGTCAAGCTGGAATACGACTTGTACTACATCAAAAACCTGGCGCCTTCGCTGGATGCTTATATCATTTTCCACACCGCTAAGACGGTATTGCTCGGCCGTGGCGCGCAGTAAGAACGAAGTCACTTGCGCTACGCACCAGGTCCAGTTATTTACTAGCCGAGGTTGCTTTACTGCAACGATTGCACGTTCACGCTAGACATGGTGTTGCCTACATACTGCAACACCATGACGTTGACTCCGTTGCTATTCGGCGTAGTGACTTCGAACGTAACCCAGCCACTGAAATCCTGTCCCTGCGGGAAAGCGGCGCTGCCGAATCCCCCTTGCGGCTCACTGGGATCCCAAGCGAAGACGATGCCGCTAGCGCTGAGGCCGGGAATTTCGTAATCACGATAAGTGACGGCGTTGCCGCTTTGATCGAGCAGGGTGCCGCGCACGGTCACGGATGCTGCTCCGGGATTCACAATCGCGGCTGAAGCCGCCAGATTGTTGGTAGAATCGGCAACCTGGTTGGCGCTCAACGCTACGGGAGCGGTCCAGGTAGTGGCAGCCGGGGCCCCCTGCTCGGTGATCTGCGAGGAATAGGAATCATTACTGGAGCGTGTCAAGAACGCAACCTGAGGATAGGGGAGTCTTCTCAGTGCGGCGGGATCAGTGGAGGAATACTGCACCATGACCGAACCATACCCAAACGCGCTGGAGTCGGGCTGGCTGGCGCAATTTTGACCGTGGAGATCGCAGGCCGCCGGCGGGCTTAAGAAATTGACATCCGCCGACTGGCCCGCGTTTAAGAGATAGCTCGCACTTTCACCAACGTGCAATTGGCTGCTGCGACTATCGCTGTAATAGGCCGGCAAATGATTCGGTAAACCGCCGCTCGTGGATACCGCGGGAAGCAGAGTGAAGCGAAATTGCACAGCACCGCCTGTATTGCTGGGAGGATTGGATGCCTTTAAGCGGCTCTCCCAACCTGCGCCGAAAACCACCCAGGGAAGTGTATATTGCACGGTGCAGGTGCCGTCCGCCGCCATTGGGAACTCCGCGCAGCGGGTCAAAGAGGTCACAGTTGAGGCGCCCGAGGCGGTGGTGCCTTGCGGATTCACTTCCACGCTGGACATTGCGTTCCCCACGTACTGAAGCACCATCGCGGACACCATTCCATTGATGGGAGAGACGACCTGGAAAGTCACTAGACCGTTGAAGTCCTGGCCACCGGGGAACATCGCGTTTCCAAAACCTCCAAAGGATTGGCTCGGGTCCTGAGAGAACACCAAGGCGGTTGAGGCCAACCCCGGCACTTGAAAATCGCGGAAAGTTACGCCCCGGCCGCTTGCGTCGTAGAGCGTTCCGCGCACCGTAATAGGCGCGGACGAGGGGTTGGCCAGCACAGCTGACGCCTGCTGATTCGTCTGCGGATCTGCGGTGGGATTCGCGCTGACCGAAACCGGGGCGGTCCACAGATTGGCGGCAGACATTTCATGTTCCGTCGTTTGCCAGATGTAGGACGCGGTTGAGCCGTTTACCAACAAGGACAGTTGGGCTTTCGCAATGCCTCTCAAATTAGCCGGGTTGTCGGAAACATACTGCACCATCACCGAACCGTAGTCTGTAGTATTCAGGTCTTGCGTATTCCCGCAGTTCTGGCCGTGGCTGTCGCAGCCGGCGGGCGGGGAGAGAAAATCAAGCAAGATGGACTTCCCCGGGCTTAGGGTATAAGTCGCGCTTTCCGCGACCTGCAATTGATTGCTCTTGTTCACTTTGAAGAAAGCCGGCATATGATTCTGGATGCCGCCGGCGGTGGGTGTCACGGGCAACAGCGTAAAGCTGAACTGGATGGTGCCACCACCGTTTCCCTTGGTGAGATTCGCGGCGCTGAGACGGCTTTCCCAACCGCCGCCGAAGGTTACCCACGGCAACACATCCTGCACCATGCAGAGTCCGCCGGGGGAGTTCTGGAATTCCTGGCAGTTCACGCTGGGAGCAAGAGTAACGACGGCGGATTGGCTCTGTCCGTTCGAAGTGGCGGTGACGGTGGCGCTCTGGCTGCTGCTTACGGATCCGGAATTTGCTGAGAAAGAAGCGGTGTGCTGGCCCGCCGGGACCGTCACGCTGGCGGGCACCGATAGCAATCCGTTGTTGCTGGTCAGCGACACGATTGCGGAACTGGTAGCGGGGCTACTCAGGTTAACCGTGCAAGTGGCCGACAGGTTGCTGGCTAAGGCTGTGGGTGTGCAGGTTACTGAAGTGAGCTGCGTCGAAGCGGCAGCAGTGTCGGTAACGGAAAACGTTTTTGAAGCGCCGCTGAGAGTCGCGGTCAGTAGAGCGGCCTGATTGGAAGTCACAGACACGGCGGTGGCGGTAAACGTCGCGCTGCTCAATCCCGCGCTGACAGTGACACTAGCCGGCACGGTGACACTAGTGTTGTTGCTGGACAGCGCAACGCTTACCGCGCTGGAGGGAGCCGCGCTCAACGTGACGGTGCAGGCGGAGGTTCCAGGACCTGTCACACTTGCGGAGGTGCAACTCAGTCCGCTGAGTTGGGCGGCGGCTACCAGGCCGATGACGGCTTGCTGGCTCACACCGCTCAGGGTAGCGGTGACGGTAGCATTCTGGCTGGTACTTACGGCAGCGGACGTAGCCGCGAAAGTCGCGCTGCTTTGTCCGGACAGAATGGCGACGCTGGCCGAAGTCATGAGCAATTCGTTATCGCTCGAGAGTGACACGTTTGCCGCGCTAGTGGCCGCGGTATTCAACGTGACCGTGCAGACGCTCGATGCGTTGCTGCCTAAGGTCGAAGGCGAACAGGAAACCGAGCTCAGCTGCGCCGGCGCGGTGCCGGTGGCAGTCAGCGAGAAGGTCCGGGAAACACCGTTGAAAGTGGCCGTTAGCAGCGCGGTCTGATTTGAAACTACGGAGGCGATGCTAGCGCTAAAGGTTGCGCTGGAGAGTCCGGCACCGACAGTGACGCTGGCAGGAACGCTCACGCTGGTGTTGTTGCTTTGCAGCGTGATACTCGACGGGCTAGAGGTGGCGGCGGTCAGGGCGACGGTACAAGTAGAGCTCCCGGGCGAGCTCACGGTGCCGGGCGTGCAAATAAGACTGCTCAATTGAGCGGTCCCGGTCAGGCTGACAACTGCCTGCTGGCTCTGCCCGCTCAGAGTTGCGGTGACGGTGGCGTTCTGGTTGCTGCTGACAGTTCCGGAAGTGGCTGCGAAGGTGGCACTGGTTTGACCCGATGCGACGACTACGCCCGCGGGTACCGTGAGCAATCCGGTGTTGCTCGACAGTGAGACGGTGGCCGGGCTGATGGCGGCTTTGTTCAACGTTACGGTGCATGTAGTGGATGCATTGCTGCCCAGAGTAGAAGGTGCGCAAGCAATGGAGGTAAGTTGGGCCGGAGCACTCGCCGTCAAGGTGAAGGTTTGTGAAGAGCCGTTCAGCGAGCTGGTCAATAGAGCAGTTTGATTGGAAGTTACTGAGGCTACCGTGGCAGCGAATACGGCGCTGCTGAGTCCCGTACCGATGGTGACGCTGGCGGGAACGGTTATGCTGGCGTTGTTGCTAGATAGCGTAACACTGAGTGCGCTCGCCGCGGCGGCAGTTAGGGTGACGGTACAGGTGGAACTCCCGGGAGCATTCACGGTTCCGGGTGCGCAGCTCAAGCTGCTAGTCTGCGCGGCGGCGGCGAGGCTGATGGTGGCCGGCTGACCCAACCCATTCAAGGCCGCCGTGACGGTGGCACTTTGGCTATTGCTCACAGTTCCCGAAGTTGCCGTGAAGGTGGTGCTGGACTGGCCCGACGCGATCGCGACGCTGGCGGGCACGGTAAGCAAAACGTTGTTGCTCGCGAGGGCAACCGTTGCCGGGCTGGTGGCGGCTTTATTCAAGGTGACAGTACAGGTGCTCGATGCGTTGCTCGCCAGAGTGGAAGGCGCGCAAGCCAGTGAATTGAGCTGTGCCGGTGCCACGAGGCTGATGGTGTTGGTCAAGGTCACGCTTCCCGCGCTGGCCGTGACAACGCCGCTCTGATTGGCGCTCACCTGAGCGCCGGTAGCCGAGAAGCTGGCGGAGCTTTGGCCGGCTGCGACAGTCACGCTCGACGGCACGGTAAGATTGGCGTTATTGCTCGAGAACGAAACCAGGAACCCACCCGCGGGAGCCGTTCCGTTCAAAGAAACCGTGCAGGAGCTTGTGGCTGGAGTATTGATTGTCAAAGGGGCGCAGTTTAAACTACTCAAAGACACGGACACGGGAAGAGAAATGGTGCCGATGCCTCCGCTGGCGGGAATTCCAGTGCCGCCCGCGGTCGATGCCACGACGCCGGCAAGTTGAATGGAAATCGGGTTACTCGAAGGTTGCCCGGAGATTTGAAAGGTCGCTACGGCCACTTGGCCATCGGCGATCACGTTGCTGTTAAATCCGGCAACCAGGCAGTTGTTGCCAGAGCAGGAAAGCGACTTAGTGGCGGCGTTCGTGGAAGTGCCAGCCACTATCGTGAAACCGGTGATGTCGGAGGGAAAGCTGAAGGTCCACTGGAGCGAAGAGGTCTGCGCTCCACCGGCCGACGCGAGGTTGATGGGGAGAACAACGGTACCCCCGGCGACTCCCGTCGAGGACCCAAGTGACAGGATCACGCTTTGGCCTGAGGCAATGTTTTGTAAGCCCAGTAGAACAAAAGTACTAAGAAGGATTTTACGTTCCACATTCCTCTATCGATCAGAGAGGAATACGGGGGCAGTGGGACTTTCACCTAGGGAGTAATGGGAATCTAGTTAGCGGCGTGTTAAGGCCCTGAGAGGGCTGGGCAAATGAGTTTTGCTGTCACTTGCTAACCTTTTAGCGAGAGTGTCCCGATCATACTACCTGCGCGAAGTGACGGAATACACCCTGTCTCCGGTGGGGAGATGAAGCTGTTCCTAGACTCGCGGATTGAGCGCTTGTAGGCTAGCAGAGAAGAAGAGGAACTAGAAAATGATATATGCACTTATATTGATTGCAGCTTCGGTCGTTGGGTGGGGGCAGGTGACAGTAAACTCGGCAGGTATCGTGCAAACCGGTCTGCCAGCTGTACAAGACAATTTATTGGGGCCTCTGATTCCGTCGGGCAATTCTCCTTGGATCTTCGGTGATCTTGCAGAGGTCGGGGTAGCGAACAACATGGCTCCGATTGCGCTGGCGCACGCGCCGGTGCTCGGGACTGCGCTCGCCGGAACGGTTTCATGGACGCAGGGCGACGACACCATTGCAACCACTGCCGATTTACGAAATTCGCTTGCCGGCCAATCCTGGGTCGCCTTAGCCTGGAACAGCATTGACGGTGCTGGCTCGGGAAGGGCACTCTGCCCCATTGCCTCCGTCACGTCTACTATGATCCACTGCTCTGAACACATGTCTGAGCCGACTTCCTCTGGGGTGAATGCCTACCTGCTGCCGCCGGCAGTGGTCTTGAGCGGGGTCAATATAGACTTTCAATCCTGGACCACGGAAAACCCACAAGTTGTCTGGAACTACTACGATGTTGCGATCGCGCTGTACAGGCTCTACTACAGAACTGGCAACGTCACTTATCTGACACAAGCCCGGGCTTACGCTGATATTACCTGGCAGTGGACATTGGACCACGGCTACCGCTCGGTTGCACCCCGCGCATCCACGATGCTTAGCCAATTTTTCCGGGCACTGGAGGGCCATAGTGAGCGCCTGCCGGGCCTCTACAACTGGATCAGCTTCCAGGTTCCCCGTTGGGCAAATCCGGCCGCAAGTCCGAATATCGATAATCGGGAATCGGGCTATGAGCTGTGGAATATCGCGCTCGGAGCCAAAGTTGACTCCGACCCGACGCGTCATGCCCAATACTGCTCCTGGCTCTCGACCTTTACGAACACTTGGAATTTAGTTCAATCCGCGGATGGGAGCTGGGGCGAGAACGCATATGCAATGAATCCCGGCTATGTAAGTGCGCCTAAGGCATTCACGGCCCCAATTATCCAGCTAGCAGCTCCGTGGCGGGAAGCGATCAATGTCAAAGCCATGGAAGCGGCGTATGAGTCTCTGATAGACACGACATCGCAGGGTTGCAATAATACCACGCTCGCTGCGGGTACCCTGACGGCCATCACTAACGCAGTCACCTGGCAAAACAACTACGGGCGCGATACCAGCAACCGTGGAATTTACTACGAAGTGAACAGTCAGTCGGCGGACCAGGCTACCGTCTACCATCCAGGTGGTACTGTCTCGGCAAGCGTGGGTTCAACTGTGTTGACCGGCGCGGGAACCAACTGGATGAATGCCGGCTACTGCGATGGAACACATTTCATCGGCATAGAAACCACCGGTTCAGTTTATAAAATCGCTTCCTGTTCGAGCAACACGGTAGCTAACTTGTCAGTGGCATTTGGGCTTTACCGGGAAAACTCCAACGTCAGCGCCAGCCAATACAGTATTGCTCCCGCTGCGTTCACGGGGTGCCACTCATCGGCGAGCTACTGCTTCGATTCAGCAGGGGACAGGAATCTGACGCGCACCACCTGCGGTGGAATGGCATGGCTATACGCGGTCACGCTGAACGCAACCTACAAAGGCTGGGCGGATGAGTGCGTATCCGCTAGCCTGGGCGGACCTACTACTGGTTTGACGAGCGCAGCCAATATCGGTTCTGTCACGCTACCCTGCTCTGGCCCAGCCTGCGATGGGTTAACCACCGATGTGGTGGCGGCGGCAGCTAACTGCGCTACACAACCAGCGCCGTGCGTGTATGGAGGCTATATATACGCAAATCTCGGCAAGAACTTTGGGGAAGCCTTCGGTGCGCCGGGGATCGATAACGCACTGGCTTGGCGCTTAACGGTCGCGACTGTCTCGTCGTGCGATTTAAATAGTGACGGAGTGGTTAATGTCTTAGACGTGCAATTGATGGTCAGCCAGGCCATCGGAAGTTCTCCTTGCACGAACAAGCTAGACGGAGGAACCACTTGCGACGTGATCGATGTGCAGCGAGTGGTGAACGCAGCTCTGGGCGGAGCATGCCGGCTGGGTCCTTGAAGGGTGACGGGTAGAAGGGGTTGGCTCCCACCATCACTCATCGACCTTCGCTGAGCCTGGCAGCTGCTTGAGTACAACCGCTGGATTGCCGCCGACTACCGAAAACGGCGGGATATCCCGCCTGACTAGGGACATTGCAGAGACGGTGGAATTCCGGCCGATCGTGACTCCTTTTAGGATGGTGCAATCCGTTCCAACCCACACGTTTTCTTGAACCGTGACCGGCCGATATTTAATGTACGCGGGATCATTTCGGTGCTCGGGGTCAACACTGTGAAAATCGTAGTCGACTATCCGGCACTCCGCCAGGATGCAGCGGTTTCCTATAGAGATCCGTTGTTTGCAGCCGAATCGTGTGCCGTTGAGGAAAACATGATCGCCGATTTCGATCACTGCATCTTCATCGTGGGTGAAGGGAGTGACGCGCATCGACACGATTACGTTGTTTCCCAGCACCACCCGGCCCGGCCCGCGGATGATCAACTCGCCATCGAGGATGAGGTTCCGTCCGATCGTAATGCGGGACCGGAAGCAGCGGCACCAGAGCGTAAAACATCGTCCCCGCGCCCGCGCACGGACCGCCTGCCAAGCGGCAAGCGGATTTTTGAGGCCCCGCACCAGCTTCTCGCGTGTCGTCCCCGGCATAGCGCACTCAGCGTCGTACGAGACCCAGATATCCTGACCTAAGACAATCCATAACAGCACAAAGCCGAGTGCGAACTTTGGGATCGTGGTTTATCTGGTTGTCTGGCATCGCCGTCACGGGAAACATGTACGATGTTACCGCAACAGTCAGGCGTTCACATCTATTTCCGAACGAATATCCCCCGTGTTTCGAACGACTCGGCGTTTGAATCGAGCTCTGCTTTCCCGCCGGCCTGACGTTTACTTGAACGGGAGAGATTATGTACCGAATAGTATTCGCTGCGCTGCTGGCGGCCACGGCTGAGGGCCAGACTCTATTGAGTTTAGATTCGCAAACCAAAAACGTGGATTTTACGAAAGCCGCATTTACACGGCCGGTGAAGTCCGGGACGACTCTGCCGGTCACTTGCTCAGTGGGAGATCTGTTCTTTCAAACTACCGCGCCCGCGGGCTCGAATTTATATGGGTGCGCCAGCACCAACACCTGGGCAGTGCAATCGGGAGGCGGAGGCGGATCCCTCTTCGTCGATAGCAACGGTACATTGGTGGGCTCACGGAATGTGATGAACCTGATCGGCGGCTTGGGTATAGTGAACACAATCTCGGACACCGGCGCGCAGATCAATGTTCAACAGAGCGTAGACACGAGCGTTATTCCCAGCAAGGCGAACGCGCAGAGCGGCACGATGTGGCAGTGCAACTCCTCCGGCGGCTCGTCTAGCACATACATCTGCGGGCTCTCGCCAACTTTGCAATCCTATACAACCGGCATGGTGCTCGTCTGGAAGCCAAATGTCAACGGAGCGGGCGGCCCCACGACGCTGAATGTGGACACGCTGGGAGCCGTAAGTTTAAAGCAAGCCGACGGGGCGACCGACCCAACCGGCGCCGATATTATGGCGGGGCGCTCATACAGCGTCTGGCACGATGGCATGGTGTTCCGGCTGATGACCCCGGCAGTCAACGTGGCTAGCGCAGCCACTCAGCCCGCTTGCGGGGCTTCGCAACGCGGGCGTCTCTGGCAAACACTGGGCGGGACGGGCGCGAAAGACACAGTCACGGTGTGCGCGAAGGACGCCAGTGATGCTTACGCATGGAGGTCAATCTACTAATGCTACGAAATCATAAACTGAGCCTCTTGCTGCTGTTAGGCAGTGTGGCTCAGGCTTCGCAGTCGCTGAGCGCGGGGTCAGGCTCCGGAACTCTTCCGAACAGTGCGCCTTTCACTAATCTGTCAAGCTTTCGTATCGAAGTGCGAGTGCATGGGCCATGGACCCTATCCACGCTGCAAGTGATCTACGGCAGCGTTTTCGCGGTGCGAACGATCTATGGAGGCTTTACGATGACCTCCTGGGGCGATAATTCTACTATTTGCACGGTTAGTCCGCCCGCCGGAGCGGACGTGACCCTCCGGTTTCAACGCCTAAGCAACGCGCAAATGACGGCGGAGGCGTTCGACAACCAAACTGGGGCGATCCTCGGTTCCAACCGCTGCGCTATCCCTTTGCCCGGCACTCCGAACGATGGCGGGGCGGACTTCGTGGTGGGAAACTTTGATGGAGATATTTCATACATCCGCACCTTTCAGACCACGGTGGCGGTAGGCACTCCTCCCGGAAATGCTTCCTGCGTCGGTGACTTGCTCGATTTCGAGTTTGAAGGCAATGGAAATGACTGTTCGGGCCGGGGGTTGAATATGACAATGGCGAGCGCCAGCTACATTCCCACGCCGGCCTTATCGCCAGTGGCGCGCTTCAACGTTTGGCCGACTCTCGGCACTGCTCGAGCGGGAGGGGCCTCGCTGCAGCTAACCAACTCCTCTTTCACCTCGACGGACGACGCATCTCTTACTTACTTCTGGCAGCAGCTAAGCGGCCCGATGCCTGGTGTATTTTCGAATCGGACGGCGGTCAGCCCAGCGTTCACGGCCCCGCTGGCGGGGACTTACACGATTCAACTCTCGGCATGTGATTCCACCGGGAGGTGCGCCCTTCCAGGATCGATGCCGGTAAGCGCGGTTGCTAGCGACTCAAAAGCTGTTGTGGTGACGGGACTGCCATCCGTAATGGACAATTTGCTGGGACCCATTGTTATTGCCAACGCTACGGCCAATCCATGGCCCTATGGAGACTTGGCGGAGATCGCGGCCGGTACGAACATCGCGACGGCGGGGCTCGCTATGACGCCTGAACTGGGAACCCCGCTGCCGGGGACCGTGGCGTGGGCTCCGGGTAGTGTCGTCACGACCACGGCCGATCTACGAACTCCACTGGCTGGGCAGGGCTGGGTTGTATTCGTGTGGAACAGTATCGATGGAGCGGGTACAGGCCGCGCTCTCTGCCCCATTTCAAGCGTTACGGCCACCAGCATCATATGCTCTGAAAATCTGCAACAGCCGCCATCTTCCGGGGTTGCTGCATACCTTTTGCCGGCCCCGGATGTGCATGGCCTGGACTTTGAATCCTGGACCACGGAAAACCCTTCTACGGTGTGGAACTACTACGACGTGGCTATCGGCCTCTATAGGCTCTATTACAGAACGGGAAACGCTGCCTATCGAACGCAAGCGCGGGCTTTTACGGATATTCAGTGGCAGTGGGTGATCGACCACGGCTACCGGTCCGTGTCGCCTCGCGCAGCAACCATGCTCAGTCAGTTCTTTCGGGCCCTTGACGGCCAAAGCGGGCGCTTCCCTGGGTTATATGCGTGGATTCTCCTGGAGGTCCCGCGCTGGGCCGATCCTGCGAACAGCCCCAATATCGACAATCGTGAATCTGGGTACATGCTCTGGGAAATAGCGCTCGGTGCCAAGACGGACACCGATCCGACCCGGCACGCTCAATACTGTACGTGGCTGAACACTTATGTTCCGAGATGGAATTCTGTGCAATCGGCGGATGGAAGCTGGGGCGAGAACGCATACGCTCTGAATCCCACCTTCGTCTCGGCTCCCAAATCCTTCGTCGCGCCCTTTCTCTACGAAGGAGCACCGTGGCGTGAAGCGATTAACCTCAAGGGCATGGAAGCAGCGTACGAGTCTCTGAACGATCCCGGCTCGCAGGGCTGCAATAACACGAGTCTTGCTACTTCGACCCTAGCGGCCATCAAGAAAGCCGAGGCCTGGGTTATAAACTATGGCAGAGACTCTACCAACCGCGGCGTTTACTACGAAGTGAACAGCCAATCGAGCGACCAACAGACGGTGTTCGATCCTGCCGGAAGCGTGGCGATCACGCTAGGGTCAAAAACGCTGGCCGGGACCGGCACTCACTGGATCACAGCCGGATATTGCGATGGAGCCCACTTCGTCGGCATTGAAACCCCGCGTACGGTCTACAAGATCACGTCCTGCGCTAGCGATACCTCGGCAACTCTTTCCGTGGCTTTCGGTCTCTACGGCGAGACAGTGAATGTCAGCGGTAGTGCGTACTCCGTGGCTCCTTCTCCCTTTACTGTGTGCAACTCTTTGGCTACTTTTTGTTTCGGCAGTGTGGGAGATCGCAATTTAACACGCACTGGATGCGGCTCCATGGGTTGGCTGTACTATACAACCGGGATATCAATGTACAAGGACTGGGGGGACGAGTGCTACTCGGGGGCCCTAGGGGGGCCCATCACGGGTCCTGACAGCCGCACGTACATAGGTGCAAACGCCTATTCTTGCGCCGGCCCCCTTTGCGATGGCCTGATTACGGATACCATCGCGGGGGCGCCGGATTGTAACGCAGGCAACGTCGCGCCGTGCGTACCTGGTGGTTACGTGTTTTCGAACCTGGGCAAGAATTTCGGTGAAGCATTCGGAGCGCCCGGGATCGACAATGAGCTGGCATGGCGGCTGGGAGGGTTGGACCCGGTTGTTAACCGGACGCTCTGGGTGAGCTTCAACTTGGCCGGTGTGCCACAGTCGACTCACGTAACTATAACCTTGACGCAGCCTTCTGGCATCACTGTAATGCAGACGTGTTCCGCGTCGCCCTGCGCGGTACAAGGCGACGCGCGGCAGGGGAATCACGTCGCACAACTAGTGTACCTGTCGGCTGGCGGCCAGCCTTTAGCTAGCGGCGATCCGATTGTGCTGGTGGTGCAGTGACGTGGCAGCGCAGTTAGGTAGGCAGCTTGCGGACCCGCTCGAGCGCGGTGCAATGGATGCGGTATAGGTTCTCAGCAAGCGAGGACCAATCGTAGGATCGCGATACTAGTTCGCGAGCAGAGCGGGACAAGCGCTGCCACAATTGGGGCGAAGCGGCCAGGCGGCTGACGGCCGTGATCATTTCACTCGGGGAATCGGCGAGCAGGAGGTGAGTGCCGTCTTCGACATCGAGCCCCTCGGCCCCCAGCCGGGTGGATATTACTGGGATTCGGGCAGCCATGGCTTCGAGGATCTTGAGGCGCGTTCCACTACCAATGCGCAACGGCACGACAGTCGCGAGCGCGCCGGAGTAATACGGACGGACATCGGGAACGGTTCCCGTGATGGTGATTCGATTGCCGTGGGCTGGGTCTTGGGCGAGCGCGCGAACGTCGGGAGACGGATCGCGCCCCACAACGGTAAATGACAGGGCCGGATGCTGGCGAGACAACTCAGGCCAGATATTCTTGCTAAACCAGAGGACGGCGTCGATATTAGCGCTGTAATCCATGGATCCGGCAAACACCAGGTTGGTTCGAGGTGCGGCCGGATCCCACTCCTGGGGGCTAAAGTATTGCACATCCACGCCGTTGGGAATAACGTGAATTTCCGCGGCAGGGTCGAGGGCTTGAAGCCAGATGCGTTCCCGTTCGCTGGTAACCGTATGCACGTCGCAGTTAGCGAGGAACTGCTTCTCCGCCCGTTCCAACAGGTTCGCTGTGCGCCAGGCATAAACTCGCCGCAGGGGATTGGGGTTCACGCGGCTGTAACGATGCAGAATTTCCGACTCGATATTGTGCCAATCCGCAAGAACTACGGGGCGGCTGGCAGCGGAGCGGATGACTGGCAGATAGGAACTCAAATGCACGCCCTCAATTTGTACGGCATCGAAAGAACCGGCTTGCAGGATTTCCGCCAGCATGCGCGATGCATGGGCTGAAGAATAGTTCAAAACCGTGAGAGGTGCGGGGCCGGTGACACCGCGCACGAGCTTTAAAACCGTATAAGTAGGGTCGCGAGCGACACTATGATAGGCAGCGAATCCCGACTCCCCGGGCGGAGGCTGGCTGGGCGCTTGGGAGGGATCACCGAGTCCAAAATAAGTAACCGGGCAATGACTACCTAATTGGCTTGACAGGTAATAGTTGCGCAACTTCGCGCCTGTGTTCCGAGGCCAACATTCATGCGGAGAAAAATAGAGAATACGCATTCCGAGTTGAGGTTCACGCACTCCGCCGAACAGCCCGATAGACTTCGAGCAGCGATTGGTGGCGCGCCGCGGGCGAGAAGCGCGTGGTTAAGCGCTCCGAAGCGTACGATACCAGGTGCGCGGCCAGGTCGGGATTTTCCAGGACCCGAGCTATTGCGCTCGCCATCGCAGCGGGCTGCGCGTGCGGGACCAGCAGGGCGCTCCTGCCGTCTTCGACGGTTTCCGGTACGCCTCCAACTTTGCAGGCAACGATTGGAACCTTCGCCGCCATGGCCTCAAGGAGTGCATTGGGCGAACCTTCGCTATGCGAGGGAAGAACAAAAACATCGGCCAGCGAATAATATGGCCATACGTTTGGGCAGTGGCCGGCAAAAATCACGGCCGAAGCCAGATCCGCTGAAGCGGCGGCACGCTCGAGTGAGCGACGCTCGATGCCGTCACCAACCAGGATCAGTCTAATGCTGAGCCCAGGGTTGTCGCGCAGCAGGAGGCGCACCGCGGCGAGCAAATCGGCATGTCCTTTTTCACTTGATAGGCGCCCCACCGTAAGGATGACGCGAGCGTCCGCGGGAAGAGCAAGCCGATCGCGTAAGGCGCTGACCTCCCCCGGTGCGACTGGAGGTGCGTCAGCCATCGCGTTGGGCACAATCTGCAGGCGTTCCCGCCGCACACCTCTTGCGACTAGCTGATCCGCGAACGGCTGGCACATGGTTACGGAGCGATCGGCGGCGCGCAGCGACCAGCGGTCGAGTTGAGTGTACAAACGTACTTTGAGATCTTCCGCAGTGTCGCCATGATGGAAAGCGATCCAGCCGCGGCCACGCTCTAGGCCCAGCCAACGAACTAAAAAATGAGATTTCGGAGCATGCGTCTGAATAATGTCGGGGCGGCGGCGTGCAACGACTTCAGCGAGCAGCGGACGGATAGAGGCATCAAAGCGGCCGCGCTCAGGGATCACATCCAGTTCGATTCCAGCGGCGCGCACCGCATCGAGGAAAGCATTCGACTGCGGCCCAGCGGGGGAGCGCCGCTGAAACGCCGCTATCGAAATCGCAACGCCAGCCTGAGGGTCGGCCTGAACTGTCTCGCAGAAGCGTATTAGATTCTTGGCCGGTCCAGTGATGGTGGCGGCTTCCACTATGGCTAAAACGCGCAGCGGTATCACAAGGAGAGCCGGGGTCCAGTTTCCTGGGCAGTTGAGGAATCCGGGACCAAGATTATGGCGGTGCGGACGAGCGAAGCCATTAGCGAAGGGCCGCCCCCCTTCGGCCTTCAGCAGCCCGGCAGCGAAACTTATTAGCGCGAGTTCCCATGGCTTTTAATTATTGTAACGGCTTTCTCTCGATTCGCATGTTCAGAATTTCCGAGCCGCAAGCCTGATAGACTCTCAAATGGATGCCTTCGCTAGCCGCAGATATCGTTTCCTCAACCCTGGTGGCGCTGGGGGCCGAGGCGTGGGTCAGCAAGAGCTCATGGCGGACGCAGCGTCTGTTAGTGTTATGTTGGCACGGCCTCTCCAATGAGGACGAGCACGTATGGCGTCCAGGCCTTTACATATCCCCCCAGTTGTTTCGCCGGCGTCTTGAAATCCTCGCCGAACTTGGCTGCTCGGTGTTGTCTTTGGATGATGCTCTCAAAAGGCTATGGGCCGGTGATCTGCCCCCACGTAGCGTAGTCATCACTTTTGATGACGGTTTCAATGATTTCGCGACAAAGGCCGTGCCAATGCTGAGAGAGTTTGGATTTCCGGCGACGGTGTATTTGACGACTTACCACGTTGACGATCCACATCCCCTTTTCAATTTGATCGTGTCGTATGCGTTATGGAAATCGTCAGGGCGGGGACGCCGGCTTCCCAACGGGACTCCCATCGGCAATCGTAAGGAAGCGGAGTTGGCGGCCCAATCCGTAGTCCGCCAAGCGGCCGCGGAGGGTCTTTCCCCGGCGGAAAAGAATGCTCGCGCGCGCGAACTCACGGGTTCACTGGGCCTGGATTACGATGAATTGTGCGGACGAAGGATGCTATGCCTGATGACAGCGGATCAGGTGAGGGATGCCGCGAAATCTAACGTTGCGGTCGAAGCCCACACCCATCGTCATCGAACCCCCGACGATCTGGATCTTATGGTTCGCGAGCTGCGTGACAATATCTCGTGCATCCAACAAATCACTGGCCGCAGGCCCGCGCACTTTTGTTATCCTAGTGGAGTCTTCAATGAAAGGTACTTTCCTTTACTGGAGCAAGAGGGCTTTCTCTCGGCGGCAACCTGTGAACATGGACTCGCTACGCGCCGGGGGCACCCCTATATGATTCCGCGCTGGCTGGATAAGCAGAAGCAGACGGAAAATTCCTACCGATGGTGGCTTTCGGGATTGCGTCCGTTCATTGAGCGGCCTGCTTTATCGACTATGCGTAACTTGACGTTTTTCCAGTCTCCGAAGATGCTCGCCAACATATCCCGAAATCGGCTTCAAAAGGACTATCGCGGGTAAAGGCGCAGGCGCTTCTGCCCGCGACGCAATGCCCCAGACCCGACTCAGCTGTCATTTTCAGACGAGATCGTGATCGTAGCGCAACACCCACGACTAATCCACGCCAAAGGCCCGCCATCACCGTCCTTCCAGGGGCGAGTGTGCGGCTTGCGAAGACATGTTTGGGCGCGATTGGAATTTTTGACGGAGGCTATATTGCCAGATCGCCCATACCATGACCAATTTTTCTTGGCGATCTGCAGACGAGCCGTCGAGGGGCTAGTTCCCTGCGGTGGTACCCGGCTCTTCCGCTGCTGCGGCCGGTGCCTTGGCATAGGCGGAGCCCGGTGGCGGAGTTAATCCCTTTACAACCACTCTGGCCGGATTGCCCATAACCACCGTGTACGGCGGCACGTCGGTCACAACCACGCTATTTGCCCCCACTACCGCGCCTTCGCCCACGGTTACGCCTTTCAGGATGAAACTTCTTTGTCCGATCCATGAATTCTTGCAAACGCGCACTGGCTTGATTTCCTCCAAAGGCGGCGGCTGATCGGCGATGCGCGCGGCCGTGTCACGCGGGTGGGAGTCCGTATCCATGAATACAACGCCGCTAGCAACATTGACATCCTCTTCAATGACAATCTCGCGATTGACCACAAAGACGACGGCGTGGCCGATGTCCACACGGTCTTTTAGGATTAGAGTAGGTTCGTCCAGCAGGCGGCTGCTGAACACGTCCACTTTCCCAAAAAAGTTGACGCCGTCGCCGATATGAATTTTAGCCTGGCCTACTATGAACGGCATCCGCGAAACCAGAACACGTTTGCCGAAGGTCACGCACCGGCTGCGAAACATCGGCTCCCGTATGAAAAATGAGAGCAACCGATTGCCTACCAGGAACGCACCGTGATAGCTGAGGAATATCAGCCGGATTACCGGCAATAGAAACGACGGCAGGGGCAAACGAGCGGAGCGGAGCGCCAGTGCCAACTTTTTCAGCCTCTGGTAAAATGGCGTTTCGGCGCGGCGGACCTTCAATAGAAACGATTCAATCAGGATTCGATCTCCCGCTCGAGAAATTCAATCAACACTTTTTCGGCGGTCAAAATCCATGCGATCCGGCGACCGTCGAAAGCTACAGCCGGTTTGGGGCGTTTGGCGATGATGGCGCCGCGCCCTTTCCACGCTGCGAGGCTACGATCTAAATCGGCGACTTCATAACAGAGGTGGTGCATTCCGCCGCCTTTATCCTGCAAGAAATGCATCACTGGAGAAGGCTCTCCGGCCGGTTGCACTAGTTCGATCTGAGCTTCGCCGGGCCGTACTGCGAGAAACGCAACCTTAACCCCTTGCTGTGGATCCTCGAATATGCGGCCGTCCCAAGTGGCGCTCATCGAATGGCAGAAAGCGGGCATGCCAGCCTCGATATCGGCCACCACGAACCCGACATGGTGCAATCTTGGCAACGCATCAAGCGTATTCACGACGCGGCCGGGACTTCCTTTCGCAGATGCTCGTATACCCGATCAAACGAGTTTAGCTCGGCCAAAGAGTCTAAATCCATTTCAATGGCGAATTCTTCTTCGATCACGTTTACCAAGGTGATCGCGGCCACCGAATCCCACAACGCCAGGTTCTCCTGGTTCGCGTGCGGAATCTGGTCTTCCCGGAGATCTGGAAAAACAGTCTGGAAGCAGTGGGCAAGACGACGTTTTAGAGGGTCCATGTGGTTTTGCTGTTTCCTTCACCGATGCTGGTCATGAGCCCAGCAACCTTGACTTCGTGACACAGCGCCGGGCAGAACTCGTCAAATTGCCGGCGGGAGAGGGCGGGCCGCTCTTCCCCTGAACTCGCTGTTTTTAGACCCAAAGCCGACAGCAGATCGCGCGTGGGTCCGTTCTTGGACGTCGGCACGAAGGCAAGCTCGATCACTTGTATATCATATCGGTCGAAGAGAGTTTTCAAGCACTGGAACTCAATCCGGCGCGCAAAGGCGCGGCAACTTAACACCCAGGTTTCGAGGACAAGCACGTTCCCTTGCTTCTCTCCCTGGAGCACGGAAATTTTGCCCAGGGGACCGAAACGATCCTGATAAGCGATGGTCGCGGCCACGGCGCTTGCGCGCGACAACCGCGCTTGCCAATCGTTTTCGGCGATTCGCCGGCCGTTCAGATTGAACTGGTTCGTCTTGTTCACTAGTTCTAAAGCGCGAGCGTCCTCCGCCACGCCGTCGAAATCGAAGGTAACCACGGCGCCCGCTTGCCGCAAAAACTCTTCCGGCGCAATTCCGCCGCTTTCGGCATCGCGGAAAGCGGCGCCCTGCCGGATGCTTTCGAGGCGCAGTGCGTCTTCTTCGGAAACACGCGGTTTGCCGCACAAGTCGCGCAATCGATGCAGCAGCGTGTAACCGGCGGCCGGATCGGCCTTAGGAAAAAGGATGCATTCCACGCTGGGGTGAGCACTCGAAACCTCGGCCAGTTCCATGGGGCTATCGTCGATGAAGACCACACTATCGGCGCCGACGTTCCACGTCTCCAGGATCCGGCTCACCGCGCCCGACTTGCTATTCCACGAAATTGCTTGAGGGAAAATCTCTTGCCGGCGAAGCAAAAGATCGTTGCGTTCGAGGGCACGGGAAGCGACTGCGGGATCGTTCTTACTGGCGATGGCCACCAGAACGCCTTCGCCTGCGAGCGTACTCAGCAGCTTTTGATAAAGGCCGTGCAACTGAGCGTGGCCCGCCAGATCCCAAGAAACATTTTCCGGACCGACTTCACCGACAATGCCCGACCACAGTGTATCGTCGAGGTCAGTAATGATACCTTTCTTAGGGGCGGGCGGAGCTAGAAGCTGGGCCAGCGCCTCGCCCACAGCATCGGCGTGAGCCAATGTATAAGGAAGGCCGGCAGAGAGGTCCGATTTAAAGTCGTAGCGGTCCGCGGGAGCGGACTTTCGAGCCATGCTCACAGGATTGACGATCCCGCAAGCGCGGCGGACCGAAGCAGATGCTGCAAAATTCAGCACCACTTTTTGGAGTTCTAACTCGGCTTGGCTCGCTTGCCATCCCGCTGGCGAGAAGACTGGAGGCAGAGGTAGCGTCGGGAGAGAAATCGCGACGGGAATTCCCGATGGAAGGCGCTCGATAGCGGCGCCGATACGCGCCAGCATGGTGCGCGCCGACGCAAGCAGATCGGAAACCGAATTCCACGCACCCGCGCTGCGATAACCCAGGCGGGGATCCAGATCGAACCATTCGAGGGCCACCGCGATGGCGTCGAACTGGTCGTTCGATCTGACAGATTCCAGAGTTCCGGCCACGTCTCCGTAAAGCCCTGTGCGGATATGGGGTCGCCTTCCAGGCACGCGCTGCACCAAATGTGCCGCCAAAAATGTCTGTAGGTGCAAGGAGGTGAATCCGCAGCCGAGCAGAACGTCGTATCGCTGGCTATCCGGAGCGACGCCCTGCACCGCTTTGAGAGCTTGAGTAAATTTCACTTAATCTCAATAATTTCCGAGCAACGGGGAGTGCCTTTTCCGCACGTTTCTTTGCTTACTTTAACACAGCCCGTACGGGCAGAACATCGACATTCAGTTGCAGTTTCGCATCCTGGATCAACGATTCGACCTGCCACACCAAGCAAACGCTGCCACCAGCCCACTATCGACAGAGGACAGGCAAGGCATGAGTAGGCACCAACGGAATCTAACATATCTGTTGCCTGCCAAACTTCGCTTTCTCGTTCTCGCCGCCCAGGGTGGCGCATGCAGCCGGGCTTCAATGGCTCCCTGTGCTGGCCTGAATCAAACACAGTGAGCCGATGCAGCTCCCTCGAAGACGCGCTGTGATTCTCCGACAACTCGATACCGAGTTTGGCTCGAGTGAAGAGTTGACCGGACGCAGTCATGACTTCGATTATGACGCTGCCGTTGCTCCTCTAAATCGAGTAGGTTCGGCGTCGATTTCACGATCAATTTTTGGAGGCGCGCACCGCAGAGGACCTCGCCGCGGGCGTCGATATGGCGCTGAAGCGGGTACATGGCTGACGAACCAGCTTTCGTACCGCCCGCTTAGCGCCGCCGCAGCAACTTACGCAATTTCGAAGAAAGCGCCGGTCCAGTAAGTCCCTCGATTTCGAGCAACAAGTACATTGGCAAATGTTCTTCGCTCACCCCGATGCGGGGAATATCCCAAAGGCTGGTGTCTTCGCCAACGAAACCACCGTAGGCGGAAAACAGAGCGCTGTAGCCCGCCTCGCGGATAAAAGCTGTGGCCTCCGGGCGGATATCCGCAACTTTGCCGAACGGAAACGAAAACAATTTCACGGGCTGCCCGATCATGCGTTCAAGTTGGGCACCGCTCTCCACAATCTCGAAGCGCGATTCTTCAAGGTTGCATACACCCAAGTTGACATGGTTTACGGTGTGCGCCCCGATCTCGAATCCGTCCCGCACCCAGCCTTCCAGGTCGGCTCGCCGAAAATTCTCATAGCGAAACGGGTACTTCTCCCGGTCGTGCTCGAACAC
>JALYJH010000004.1 GCA_030775415.1 Acidobacteriota bacterium
GCAAGAGCCAGGAGCAGATCGCTAGGTTCATGGAGACCAACTATCAGTGGGCGCCCAATAGTTTGCAGCAGCAGTGGAACGTGCCGGGCTTTATGACGGAACTGAAGTAACCTTTTAGTGAATGGGCCGGTGTCTCGCGCGAACGTGCGCGGCACCGGCTTTTTTATTGCCACCAGAAGCTAGGCTAGGGCTCCAGAATGGCACTCGATCAAGGACTCGGGAAGAGCCTCGGGGCGGCTTCCGCCCAGGGCGTAGGCGCATAAGAGGGGCACCGCGTGTAGCTTAATGACTTGGTTCCACAGCTCCTCAAGGCGCTGGGTTGCGGGCGGATTCGGAATCCAGATGAGGTCCACCATTTCTCCGAATACCCGCACTTCGCCATTTGAGCTGGCGGCGCGGGCTGTTTGGATCAGGTCTCCGATAGTGGTTTTGAAGCGATGTTCGTCGATGATTCCGTCGAACATGAAGGTACTTAGAAAGCTGCGGGCAGTTTTGCGGACCAAGCGGCCCCCCTCTTCGAGTTCAGCGACATCGAGACCCTCCTCCTGCAATTTCGTGCGCACCGCCGCCCAATGAAAACGAGTCATGACTAGGAGCGCGGACCCGCCCTTACGAATTCCGCTGCTGATAAAAAGGCTGACAGCTTCTGAGAATTGCGTCTCATTTGTGTAGGGGTACACAAAGTGGCCGTGCGGATCGGGATTAGTCAAGATAGCTTCGCCAGTCGCGTTCAAGTAAATGCTCCTTCTCTTAGAGACCTGGTGTGGCCCGAATGTTTCCGCGCAAATTGGGAGCGTGCTACTCTCAAATGGGACCCGAACCAACTTCAAGGAGCTTCATGTCAGAATCTTACGGCCATCGGATTACGGCCATCCACGCCAATCCGCTTAACAAGTGCGACCACTGCAAACAACCGGCATTGTGGGAGACGGATTACAAATTTTTTGGCGAGAATCAGCCCCGGGGTTCGAATCCGGAGCAGGTTTGCGACACTCACGCGAAGCAGTTTGCCGCGAAGTGGCCGGATGCGAAGTTTCCGGTGCAGGCTCCGAACTAGCGCGCGGATTAGAACAACCCGCGGCGCTTTACGCTGTGTTATGATCGAAAAGGTCGTCCCTAAAAGTGGCGGGCGCCCTTACACCCAGGAAATTTTTATATGCCAAAGTTGAAGACCCATAAGGGTGCGGCCAAACGGTTTAAGAAGACGGGGACCGGCAAGATTAAGCGCCGGCATGCGTTTGCCCGTCATATTTTGACCTCAAAGTCGCGCACGCGGAAGCGGCGGTTGGGACAGTCTTCGATAGCCGATCCGGCTAACTCGCCTGAAATCCACCGCATGATTCCGTACTAGCCCTCCCGGGCTGATTTTGGTGGACAGTGCGCCGCACGTGCCTGCTCCGCCTGCATTAATCACAGGGGTAAAACCCCGGGTAAAACCCAAGGAGATGAAACGTGCCCAGAGTTAAACGTGGTACCAAGCGGCGCAATAGCCGCAAGAAGACGCTTACCCTCGCTAAAGGCTTTTTCCTCACTAAGAGTAAGCTTTATCGATCCGCGCAAGAGGCCGTTGAGAAGTCGCTGCGCTACGGCTATAAGGGCCGTCGCCTCAAAAAGCGCGATTTCCGGTCGCTGTGGATTGTGCGCATCGGTGCTTCCTGCCGAGCCGCGGAAATTTCCTACAGCAAATTCATGGATGGGCTGAAGAAGGCCGGCGTCGAACTGAATCGCAAAGTTCTGGCGGACATGGCGCTGACCGACCCACCGGCGTTTAGCGCGCTGGTGAACCAGGCCAAAGTGGCGCTCGAAAAGACTGCGGCTTAGAGGGAACGAGATGTCGATGCCGCAACCTGCATCCGAATTGGATTCCCTTGCCAGCCTCGAAGAACGGATTCTCCGGGCTGTCGAGTTAGTTTCGGCGCTGCGGACGGAACGCGACGCGGCCCTCAGTGAGCTTGAGGAAACTCGCGCGGCGCTAGCCGACATGGCTGCCCTTAAAAAAGCCGCCGCCGAAGCAGAAATGCTGCGGGAAGAAATCGACGGATTGCGGGCGGAGCGCAAACAGGTCCGCGTACGCATCGAAAAGCTCCTGGGCCAGATGGATCAACTGAGCGGCCAATAAAGCTGGAGGCGCCGGAATGGACTCGGAAAAGAAGACGGTGCGCGTCACCATCTTCAACCAAACCTATACTCTGGGCGCAACCGGTGAAGAAGGCGAAGTAGAGATGCTGGGGCACACCGTCGACGAGTTAATGACTTCGATCGCCCAGCGTGCCGGCAATATGGACGCGCAGCGCATTGCCGTTTTAGCGTGCCTGCACATGGCGGACCGGCTGCGTGCCATCGAGAATGAGTTGGCTTCGCTCAAAGGGCGCGTCGATGAGAAGACTCGCCATCTGTCGCTCCTGCTCGACGAAGTCATCTAACCTTCCATCAAGTGCTCCGATCCGCCCTCCTATCTCAGCTTCCGTGGATTGATCACGGATTCGGCACGCGCGCGGACATCGTGTCTCAAGAGGACATGGCTCGTCTGAAGCAGATTCATTCGGCTGTCGTAGTGGAGGCGCTGCGGTCCGAAGCGGCTGGCGAGGGCGATGCTCTGGTCACCTCACGTACGGGAGTCCCCGTCTCCATTCGTACCGCCGATTGCTACCCCATTCTTCTCGCCGACCCACGAAATTTTGCGGTGGCGGCAGTGCATGCGGGGTGGCGGGGCACGGCGGCTCATATTGTTCTAAAAACCATCGAGCAGATGCGCGCACGTTTTGCGACCGAGGCTACCGACTTGCTCGTGGCCATCGGGCCGGGAATCGGCGGCTGCTGTTATGAAGTCGGTGCCGAAGTCGCCGGGCAGTTCGGATTAACCAGCAGCGCGGGGAAAATCGATTTGGCTGAAATCAACCACCGGCTATTGGTTGAAAACGGCGTAGCCCCGGCGCGCATTGAAATCTTGGGCGGATGCACGCGCTGCGACACGCAGCTCTTCCATTCCTTTCGGCGCGACCGCGAACAGGCCGGACGGATGGTCTCTTTTATCACCCGCGTCGCGTAAAAACACAGCGGGCGCGGTAGCCGTTTGCGGCTCCGCGCCCGTCAAAAGAGAAAGAGAGATTCAGGTTTAGGCAGCGTGCATCAGTTCGTCGAAGCTTTCGCTTCCTTCGGCCTGATTGCGATCGGCGATTTCCTGGCACTGGATGCAGAACGGCGTCCATGGCACCGCTGCCAGACGCTTGGGACTGATGTCTTCTTCGCAGTGCAGACACACTCCGAAATTGCCTTCGTCCAAGCGGCGCAGCGCGCCTCTTACGTTACGCAGCAATTGCGACTCGCGATCCAGGTTGCGGATGGCGAGCTCACGCTCGGCTGCGTGCTGCACCTCGTCGAGAGCGTCCGGGCTCTTTTCAATTGCGATGCCTTCCCGGTTGCGGACGAACAACTCCAATTCCGCCTGCCGAGCCTCCAGTATTTCTCTAAATTTTTTTAACTCACTCTTTGTCATTTTTTCTTCTCTCCTGTCTCTCGTCTCTCTTGTGTCCGTTGTGTCCCGTCTCTTTTCTCTTGCGTCGATCTCACCGCATTAGACGCAGAGCTTACCAAAAAGGTTCATCGAACTCAATCCACTTCTAGGGGATAGCCTGCCGCGAAAGTGCAGGCCGAAAGTGCCCTGTGCGCCTAGGCCCAGGTACCTCGTTTGAATCTTTGAAGTAGAGTAGCACATGACTGAACCTTCTTGCAAGCAATTACCATTCCAATCCCAATTTGCCAAATTCACTCCGCTGCACCGCCAGCGCTGAGTACTTTAGTCCTCCCCCATCCGTGCGGGATCCTTAGATATCGGCTTCATTCCTATAAACCATTACGTCCTAGTTCTATCCGCGGATTGCATCGCAAGCCGGGTGCAAACTCTGTTTCGCTCAATCCAAAGCTTTCAGAACCAATATGTTACACGCCATCAACCAGCGCTACCGCCAAATGGTCGTCAACATCGGTAAAAATTCTCAAGTCAACTGTACATATTTGCGTCTAGAATCCTAGCACAACATTCGCAGACTTGCCCCACACGGGCGGCGACGGCGATCCCGGGCCCATCAGGATAAACTTTTATGTTTCAATACATTCAATTTCCTTTTTTTACTGCCCACGACGGTCCACAGCCCCTGCGGCCGCCTGTGACTGCCCAAAGCAGTCCGTGTTGCGTTGTGTCCCAGGCCGTGTCGGAGGTCCACAGCCCCGCGCCGTTTTGATAAAATAAACCGCTTTTTATCAACGCGATAAATTGGATCTTGCCGTGCTCCCTACAACGCTGGCCAAACAGCTTATGCGTGTGCTCGCTATTTTTGTGTGCCTGTGCTTTGCCGGTGCCCTGGTTCCGGCGGAGGCCACTACGCTCCAACAACTGAGTTTGAGCGAGATGTCCCAGAAGGCTACGGCCATTGTGCGCGCCAAAGTCACTGGATCGGTGGAAGTGTTGCGGGGCACCGATGTGTTCACGGTCTATCGCCTGGAAACACTTGAAACCGTGAAGGCTCCGAACGGCATAGTGCCCACCGACGTGGCGGTCCCCGGCGGAATAGCCGGAGGACTGCGGCAAGTAGTGGCAGGCGCTCCGCTGCTGCGCTCAGGACAAGAATACGTGTTGTTTCTGTGGACCAGCCGCTCCGGTCTCACGCAATTGATGGGCATGTCGCAAGGCTTATTTACTGTCGAACGCACGACATCCGGCGACATGATCGCGGCACGCGTCGCTGCGGGCGAACAGATTCTCGACAGCGCCGGGCGCGCGGTTCCCGACGAAACGTTGTCGCTACCCTGGGCGGAACTGAAGAGTAAAGTGATGAAAGCCTTGACGGCGGGGAGACAGTAGGCGAATGCCAGCCAGGGCGAGAACACGCGCTCTGCTGTTGCTAGTTGCTTTGGGCGTAATTTCGCCCGTGGCCTCCGCGTATTACTACTACATGTTCTTTGCGAATGCCGCGAGCCCTTACGTTCCACTGCCTGGGCATTGGGATCTGAAAGCAATTAAGGACAATACCATCCAATATTTCATCTCCGATGTGCCCCCCGGACCGTTGACCGCAGGCGATACCCTGACGGACATCTACAGCGAGATCCGGCAAGCGGCAGCGGTATGGGATGCCGTTGGAAGTTCCGCGCTGCGCTTGCATTTTGGCGGGACCCGCGATATGAAGGCACCTCAAACCGTGCCGGGCATAGATGTGGTGTTTGATGACAATATGCCTCCCGGCATCATCGCGCAGACCAAGCTGACGTTTCCTGCCGATCTTACTTTCCTCGGGACCAAAGGAACCACCTTCGTGCCGATTCTGCGCGCGAAACTGCAGCTGCGGCAAAATTTGACCGCGGCCGGATATCCGCAGGCCAGCTACACCGACGCTTTCTTCACCACGCTGGTGCATGAATTCGGACACTCGTTGGGATTGCAGCATACGCTCACTTCAGCCGTGATGTCCACGGCGATCACGCGGGCGACTACCCGCGGAGCGCCGCTCGCCGCGGATGACATCAGCGCTATGTCCTTGCTGTATCCGGCCAATGGATTGAACGGCGGCTTCCAGGCATCTACCGGCAGCATCAGCGGGCAGGTGACGCTTAGCCGGCCGGGCGGCAGCACCATCGGTGTCAGCCTCGCCAGCGTAGTAGCGCTGTCACCCTCCACCGGAGTGGCCATCAGCGGCATGACCTTTCCGGACGGGACCTACGAAATCGTAGGTGTTCCGCCGGGACAGTATAACGTGTACGTGCATCCGCTGCCTCCAGCTGCGGCTGGAGAAACATCTCAGGCCAACATCGTGCCGCCGGTGGATCCCGCCAACGATAACTTCGCGGCCAACACGCAATTCCTCGCGCAATTCTTTCCGGGCACGCAGGATTGGACCCAAGCCACGTCCCTTAAAGTAACGGCGGGGGCCCTGATTCCCAACGTCAATTTCGCCGTCACCGCCAGCGGCGGCCCGGCCGTATATGCGATGCAGACCTACGGGTATCCCAGCGGCGTTGCGATCCCCTCGCCCCCGCTTCTGACAGGCACGCGCGACGCCCTGGTGTTTTACGCGAACGGCGCGACGATAAATAATCAGACAGCCATGGCTCCTGGACTCAACGTGAAAGTGATCGGGAACGCGGCTTCGATAGAAGCGGGAAGCCTGAAGTATTACCAACAGGGTTTTTTGCAGATGGTGTTGGACACGGGCAAGGTTTCCGCCAATACGCCGGTAGCCCTGGCGGTCACCCTAAACGGCGATCTGTACGTACTGCCAGCCGCATTTACGGTCGTGGCGAAGCCGGCGCCCACGATAACGTCGGTGACCTCACAAGCGCTGGATGCGCTCCAGGTAGTGACGAACGTCGCGGGCAATAATTTAACGGCGGCTACGCGGATTTTGTTCGAAGGGTCTCCGGCCACGGTGCTCTCTGCGAATGCCGATGGTTCGCTCGCCGTCATCCCACCACCAGCACTAAGTGGGAGCGTGGCCACGGTGGAGGCGATCAATGCGGATGGGCAGAGTTCCCTGCAATCGTTGGCCGATGTGTCTGCGCGGCCGCAGTTTACCTATCCCCAATTGGACCCCGTACGCATCGTGCCTACACCCTACATCGTGACCGCCGGGACCGATACCCTCATGGTGATCAGCGGCGTCAATACGCATTTTGCCGAGGGGCAAACGGTGGTTGGTTTCGGCTCCAGCGATATTTCGGTGCGCGGGTCGTGGGTCGTGGGTCCCACTATGGTGATCCTGAACCTGAGCGTCGATCCCACGGCGCAACCCGGAATCACCTACGTCACTGTCGCGACTGGCCTCGAGATCATCACTCTGCCGGATCTCTTTACGGTGGTGGCAGCGGCGCCGAATCAGATCAGCATGCGCGTGCCCATCCTGAATGCGGTGACCGGCCTCGCCGGAGTTCCCGCGGGCGGCACGGCGTTGATTGCCACCAGCGGGCTGCCGGCGGATCTCACCGGCTGGACGCTTGCCGTCGGGCCCTTTACCCTACCCTTCACAGCCGACGCGAACGGTACCTTGACCGTGAACTTGCCTCTCAATCTGGCGGTGGGACAGCAGCCCGTGCTGCTGACCGCGCCGGGAAATCCGCCCGCGTTTGTAGTGCCGCGAGTGATCTTAAAACTTGACCCGCAGCCTCCTGTGATTTTGTGGGCCGTCGACTATCCGTCTCCCGCGGATCCTACGGCGCCGGTGGAGCCGGTACTAGTGAGTCCCGCCTCACCAGTGCAACCCGGCGGGTTAGTGACTGCCATGGTCTATGGGCTGTCCGGCCCCAACGGCGTTTTGCCCGGTGCCGGAGCGGTTTATGTGAATATCGCTGGCAACCCTTATCCCGTCAGCGCCGTGATTGCGGTCCCTGCCGATCCCAATTCGACGGCTCCCGCGCCGGATTTGGCTTATGTTAATTTTGTGATGCCCACAGGGCTGGCCGTGGACCCAGCGGTCGCCAATCCCACGTTGCCAGTGATGGTAGGGACAGGGACCCGCCTCACCGCGCCTTTTGCGCTGAACGTGGCCACGCCTCCGCCGCCTGCTCCCGCGGCACAATAAGCCGCTTCGCTTACCTCACGTGATTTTGCCGCCGCGCGCGCCGCTCATGCGCGCAAAGTCCACCACTTGTTTCACCAGAATCGCGATCTGCCGCGCCGCCGTCTCCTCCACTACCGCCCCTTTTTCATCGAACGTCTTGTTGAGAGTATTGATAGCCACCCCCATCGGCGTCGGCCAACCCCGCAATGCATGCACGATAGAGCGCAACGCCGATAACGTGATCGCCGTCGATTGCCATCCCGAGCCGCAAACAATCAGACCCACCGCGCGCCCGTCGAAATAAGGCTGCGGATCCTGCGCCATGTCCTCGACGTAATCCAGCGCATTCTTCAGCAGCCCCGACGCTGAACCGTGGTAGCACGGCGTCGAAATAATCACACCATCCGCCCGCCGCAGCGCGCTCAGCAGCCGCGCTACGTCAGCCGGCCTCTCCCCCTCCTCCGCCGTGTACATCGGCAAATGAATGCTGGGCCCGTCGAAGAGTTCCGTTTCGGCCCCCGCCGCCTCCGCCAGCGATAGGGCGTAGCGCAAAGCTTTTTCCGCCGACGATCGCGGTTTAGTAGCCCCGCCAATGCCAACCACATAAGGACGCAAGCGCGCAGTCACTCCTGCTATCCTACATCGCCGCCCCAACACGCCGGAGCACCCGGGGGCCTCGCATGTTACGATGAGTCGGATCAAAACTCATGAAGAGACTCTATAGTGCCGTTCTGATCGTGGGATTGTCCGCCGCCTTCGCCACTTTAGCCACCAGTCAGCAAGCCAAACCCAGTCCCGCCGCGGCTCGCGAAAAGCCGCTGGTCTTCACCGAAGCCATCCCTCTTGAAAACGCCAAAGGCCGCTTCGATCACTTCGCCATGGGTGGAGGCCGTTTGTTCGTCGCCGCACTCGGCAGCAACGCCGTCGAAGCCATTAACATCGGTGGACGAATTTTGGACCACACCATCACCGGCGTCCCCGATCCGCAAGGCATCGCCTTCTCGCCCGACGCCAACAAGTTGTTCGTCGCCAGCGGCCGCGGCCAAGTCTATATTTACGACGGTAAGTCCTACCAGCAGATCGCGGCCGTCGATTTTCCGGGCGGCGCCGATAACCTGCGCTACGACGCGGCCACCAAGCGCGTTTATGTGGGTTGCGGCGACGATGAAAACTCCGGCGCCATCGCCATGATCGACGCCGTAACGAATCAGCGCCTCTCCCAGGACTACAAACTAGGTGGCGAGCCCGAGTCCTTTCAGCTCGAACAATCCGGCCCCAATATCTATGTCAATGTGCCCGGCCTCAAACAGATCGTCGTGATCGATCGCTCCACCGGAAAGATCACGCACTGGCCCCTGAACGCCCTCGAAGGCAACTTCCCCATGGCTCTCGACGAAGCCGATCACCGCGTGTTCATCGGCGTCCACGTGCCGCCGCGCGTCGCCGTGGTCGATACTGTCTCCGGCCGCGTAGTGGCCCAGCTTCCCAGTCCGCAGGACAGTGACGATCTCTACTTTGACACGGCCCGCAAGCGCATTTACGTCCCCGGCGGCGAAGGTTACATCCAGGTCTTACAGATGATCGATCCCGATCATTATAAAGCCCTCGACAAAATTCCCACCGCCATCGGTGCAAAGACCGCCGGGTATTACGGAAAACAAGGGAAGGGATTCGACCGTTTCTATCTCGCCGTCCCCGCCCGCGGAAGCGAGACTGCCGAGGTCCGCATCTATACAGTGCAGGATTGAAGCCCCGCGTTCTATCATGGACTATGCTGGGACTCCGGCTCTGCGCCCCAACACTTCTGCTGCTGAGCCCCGCCTTCTCCGCCACGCTCACCTTTCATAAGGACATCGAGCCAATCTTCCAGGTCCGCTGCCAAGCCTGCCATCGCCCCGGCGAAGTCGCCCCCATGCCGCTCCTCAAATATCAGGAGGCGCGCCCCTGGGCCAAAGCCATTCGCGCCGCAGTCATCACCGGCAAAATGCCGCCCTGGTCGCCCGACCCGCATTACGGAAAGTTTTTGTACGACCTCTCCCTCGCCCCCGGCGAAAAAGAAAAAATCATATCTTGGATTGACTCGGGTGCCCCCGAAGGCAAGCCCACGGACGCCCCGCCGCCGCGCCAGTTCCCCGAGGGTTGGAACATTCCGCAGCCGGATGTCGTCTTTGAACTTCCGGAAAGCTACGATGTACCCGCGTCCGGCACCATTGACTATAAATACATCCCCGTGCCCACGAACTTCACCGAAGACAAGTGGGTGCAGATCGCCGAAGTACGTCCTGGAGCCCCCTCGGTTGTCCATCACGCCATCGTAGTCATGCGCGCTCCCGGCAGCCGCCGCGATGAATATCTCGCCGGATACGCGCCCGGCATGACGCCGCAGATCTGGAAGCCCGGCGAAGCGCGCCTCGTCAAAGCCGGCAGCGTGCTCGAATTTCAAATGCACTACGCCACCAACGGCACCGCCGCGCGCGATCGCACCCGCATCGGCCTCATCTTCGCCAAACAGCCTGTCACCGAACAGGTGATCGGCACGCAGCTTACGCCGCCGTCGCTAACCATCCCTCCCGGCGATGCCAATTACCGCGTCGACGCCAGTGGCTTGATGGGCCAGGAAGTGAAGCTTGTCGCCATCCGCGCCCACATGCACGTCCGCGGCAAATCCATGGAAGTGCGCGCCGTCTATCCCACCGGCGAAACCGAAATTCTTCTCAACGTGCCCAAATACGATTTCAACTGGCAGCCCTATTACTACCTCGAGACTCCTAAAGTCCTCCCCAAAGGCACGCGCATCGAAGCCACGTCCTACTTCGATAATTCACCCAACAACCGCTTTAATCCCGACCCCGCCGCCACCGTCGCCTGGGGTCCGCAAAGCTGGGATGAGATGATGATCGCCTGGCTCGACATCGCCGTCGACCGCAGCGCCGTGCATCGTGAAGGTGCCGCCCCCGCCCTCGCCACGCCCGCGGTTCCCTCCGTTCGGGAACACGAGTAACAGTCTGCTAGACTCCGTTAGTAAGCACGTCCTGGGATTGCGAAGACCAATAAGATTCCGGAGCCATTGATGAATTTATTCGCCACTAAACCAATCGCGCTGCTGCTCGAGGAAGCCCATGCCACCGGCGAGCATAGCCTCAAGCGCACCCTGGGACCGTTTCAACTTACCGCCCTCGGCGTCGGAGCTGTCATCGGCGCCGGCATCTTCGTGCTCTCCGGATTAGGCGCTCACTACGCCGGCCCCGGCCTCATGCTCTCCTTCGTTCTCTCCGGAATGGGCTGCGCCTTCGCCGGCCTGTGCTACGCCGAATTCGCCGCCATGATCCCCCTCGCCGGCAGCGCCTACACCTACGCCTACGCCACGCTCGGTGAGGTATTCGCCTGGATCATTGGCTGGGATCTCACGCTCGAATACGCCATGGGCGCCAGTACCGTTTCCTCCGGCTGGTCCAACCACTTCATTGAGCTGCTCGACATTCTGCATATCAAAATGCCGCTATGGCTCGCCTACGATCACTGGACCGGACTGAGAACCGCCGAAAATCTCGTCGCCCGGCAAATGGCCCAGGCCTCTGACCCGAACCTCGTCCCCGGCACCGCGGCCTTCCTCGACAAAGTAGGAGCCATCGCCACCGCCAAATCCCCCGAACTCATGCAGCGAGCCAGCGAACTCCTTAACGCCCCCACGATCTTCGGTGTACAAATCGGCTTCAACCTTCCCGCCTTCTGCATCGCGCTCCTCATCACCGCCATTCTGGTCATCGGAATTCGCGAAAGCGCCCGCTTCAATTCCACCATCGTAGTGATCAAGGTATCGGTGGTGCTCTTCGTAATCGCTCTCGGAATCCGCTACATCAACACCGCCAGTTGGGGACACGACTGGGCCTCTTTCGCGCCCTTCGGCTTCTCCGGCATCGGCGCCGGCGCGGCTTATATTTTCTTCGCCTATATCGGCTTCGACGCCGTCTCCACCACCGCGCAAGAAGCCCGCAATCCCCAGCGCGACCTGCCCATCGGCATCATCGTATCGTTATTTGTGTGCACCATTCTGTACATTTTGGTAGCCGGCGTTTTAACTGGCATGGTGCCCTGGCAGGAAGTAAACATCGAAGCCCCCATCGCCCGCGCCTTCAGTGACCGCGGCCTGACCACCGCATCGCACATCATCACCATCGGAGCCCTGGCCGGCTTAACTAGCGTGATGCTGGTCATGCTTTTAGGCCAATCCCGAGTCCTCTATTCGATGGCCAATGATGGCCTACTGCCCAAAAAATTCTTCGCCGCCATCCACCCCAAATTCCGCACCCCCTGGAAAAACACCATCTTGGTCGGCCTGCTAGCCGCCATCGTCGGCAGCATCACCCCCATCGACGACATCGGCAAGATGGTAAACATCGGAACTCTGCTAGCCTTCGTGATCGTCTGTTGCGCCGTGCTGGTCCTGCGGAAAACCAACCCCTCCCAACCGCGCCCGTTCCGCACTCCCTGGGTCCCCCTGATCCCTCTCCTGGGCATCGCCTTCAACGGCTACATGATGTATAAGCTCGGCTGGATCAATTGGGCGCGCCTGCTGATCTGGCTAGCCATCGGCCTGGTGATTTACTTCACCTATAGCCGCCATCACAGCCGCCTGCAACACGGCGGCACGGATCGCGATCGTCAAGCCGTTGGCCCTACTTTGTGAAGTAGTAAACCCCTGACAGCGCGCCCAACAGCCCCGCGAACTGGAAGAACACCACGTTGTCCGGCTGCTCCGCGGCGTCCTTCGTAAAACAGCGCCACACAGCCGCCAGCGCCACCAGGATCAACATCGTCTCCGAAGTCCACAACCACAATAGCCCCGCCAGCCCCGCAATGAAGATCCGATGATGCCGCGTCAGCGCCCGAAATCCCCGGCTGCCATCTAACTGCCACACCGGAATTAAATTGAACACGTTAATCCACGCGCCCACTCTCGCCAGCGCCGTGAATAACCCGGAATCCGTTACGACGCCGATCCCCATGCACGCCAGTGCCGCCCCCAAGCCCCACAATGGCCCCGCCAGCCCCACCCGCGCGTCTTCTCCCGCCGAAGCCGGATACGCCTTCAGCCTCACAAAGGCCCCGAATCCCGGGATGAACATCGGAGCGCTCGCCGGGATCCCATACCGCGCCAGCGCCATCACGTGCCCCATCTCATGCACGTAAATCGACAGCACAAATCCCAGCCCGAACTTCCACCCGTAAAGCGCCCAATAGAATCCGATCGAAACCAGCATCGACAGCAGCGTGTTGAGTTTAGTCAAGCCCAGTAATACCAGCTTGCCTTTGGTGAGGATCACCAACCCGACCGTTTTGAACTTCAGCAGCAGCGCCCCGATCGTCCCGATGAATCCCAGCTTTTTCTTGCCCTCGGCGCCGGTGGGTGCTTCCGGCGCTGGCGGAAGCAAAACCGGTGCTGGATTTTCAGGTTGCATTGCCGCTCTCTGACGTTCCCTCTTTCCATAATCGCAGGAAAATCAAGCGCAGAGCCGCCATCAAAGGAATCGAAAAGAAAATCCCGGGAATACCGCCCAACTCGCCGCCCGCCAGCACCCCGAAAATTATCAGCAGCGGATGCATGCGCATGCCCGCGCTCAATAGCATGGGCTGCAAAACATAATCCTGGCCCAGCCGGTACACCGCAAAAAAAACGAAGAGCAGGATCCAATGCGTATAGCCGCTGAACAGCCCTACGCCCGAGATCAGCAGCATGGCCACCAGCGGACCCACCGCCGGAATGAATTCCAGCGTCGCCGCGATCCCCGCCAGCAACACCGCGTAAGGCGCGCCAGTCGCGCTCAAAAACACGGCGTAGAATACGAACGCCACACCCGCCAGAATCACCAGCGCCCGCAGGTACTGCGACAGCAGCCGGTGCAGGTCTTGCAGCGTCTGATGCAGCAGGAGTTGATGTTTGCGCGGCACACTGTGGATCAATCCGTCCCGCAGCACTCTGCCGTCTTTAATAAAAAAAAACGCCAGAATCGGCACCACAACCACGCTGACTAGGGTGCCCAATCCCGTCGCCAGTTGCCGCAAAGCCTCGCCCGTAAGCGACAGAGCATTCTGTCCCAGTTCGTCCATCCTGTCGTGCAGCCACAAGCCCAGGCGTTCGCGCATCGGAGCGAGCCAGGCAGGCAAGGGAAGTCCGCCCAGCGGATCGCTGCGCAGCGCATTCGGCAGTGCCCCGGTGAGCGTGCGCGCGTCCGATGCCACCGCCGAAATCACGCCGATCAGCACCGCCGCAAAGGCGGCAATCAATAATACGTAAACCACCATCAACGCCACCGTCCGCGAGATCCGCACCGACGTGAAATGATCCACGAAAGTTACCAGTGGCGACAGCAGCAGCGCCAGAAAAATCGCCAGCGTGAAGGTGATTAACGCCCCGCGGATCGAATAAATCAACGTGATCGCCAGCGCGAACACGAATACCGTCCACGCTGCCTTCAGAACCCGTTGATCCAGCCCTAGCAAACCGGCACCCACATGGCCTATAGAATAAACGAAGTGACTACAGCGGCAGAGCACATGCGCGGGCTGGTGGCGGGATTGCAAGATCTCGAAGAGAAACTACGGCAAGGCGGCGGCCCCGCTAAAATAGAAAAACAGCACCAGTCGGGCAAGCTTACCGCGCGCGAACGCGTATCCAAATTGACCGATCCGGGCGCCATGTTCCTTGAAATCGGACTCCTCGTCGCCCACGATAAATACGACGGCCAAGCCCCCGCCGCCGGAGTGATCACCGGCATCGGCCTGGTCGAAGGCCACCCCACCGTAATCGTCGCCAACGACGCTACTGTCAAAGCCGGAGCCTGGTGGCCCGAAACCATTCCCAAAATTCTGCGCGCCCAAGAGATCGCCATGCGCAACCGCCTGCCCATCGTGTATCTGGTCGATTCCGCCGGCATCAACCTGCCTTACCAGGGCAGCATCTTCCCCGGCCAATACGGCGCCGCGCGCATTTTCTATTACAACTCTCTGATGCGTCGAAAACTAAAAGTGCCGCAGATCTCAGCCGTAATGGGCATGTGCATCGCCGGCGGCGCCTACCTGCCCGCGCTTTCCGACGTCATCATCATGGTCGAAGGCACCAGCTTCATGGGCCTCGGCGGCCCCAATCTCGTAAAAGGCGCCGTCGGACAAGTCGTCTCCGCCGAAGCCCTGGGCGGCGCCACCCTGCACACCCAAACCAGCGGCGTCGCGCACTATAAAGCAAAGGACGATCTCGATGCCATCCACATCGTTAAATCCAAACTTCGCGAATTACCTCCGCCGCCGACCACGCCCGAGCACAAAGGCACCCCGCCATCCAAACCCGCCGAAGGCCTTTACGATCTCCTCCCCGCCGATCACCGCCTGCCCTACGACATCGAAGAAGTCATCGGCCGCATCGTGGACGCCGATGAATATCTGGAGTTCCAACCCGAGTTCGCCCCGGAGATGCTGTGCGCCCACGCGCGCTTGAACGGCCGCGTCATCGGCGTAATCGCGAACCGCCGCGGATTCCTCAAGACTCACGCCGGCCCCCGCATCGGCGGCATTGTCTACCCCGAATCCGCGCGAAAAGTCGCCTACTTCGTCGAAAACGCTGAGCGCCGCGGTCTGCCCCTGCTCTATCTGCAAGACGTCTCCGGCTTCATGGTAGGCACCGAAGCCGAGTCCGAAGGCATCATCCGCGCCGGTGCTGAAATGGTGGAATCCATGGCCTGTGCCACCGTCCCCAAAATCATCCTCACTCTGAACCACGCGAGCGGTGCAGGCTATTATGCGATGGCCAGCCAGGGCTTCGATCCCCACTTCGCCTTCGCCTGGCCGACAGCCCGCATCGGCGTGATGGAAGGCGACGCCGCCGTGCAAGCCGTCCACGGCCCTGAGCTCGAAAAACTCAAAGCCGCCGGCTCGCCCATCCCCGATGAACTGGAACAGCGCATGTCTCAAACCCGTTCCGACTACGAGCGCTGGCTCGACTCGCGCCACGCCGCCGCCCGCGGTCAAGTCGATGCCATTATCGATCCCCTCGCCACCCGCCGCGTCCTCGTCTTCGCCTTCGACGCCGCCTGTGCCCAAGCCCATCGCCAGCACTTAGTCATCGAAGCTTTATGACACGGGAAACCCTATGAACCTGCGCATCGAACAAGACGGCCGTCTGCGCCGCATCGCCCTCGCCGCGGTCGAGAAACGCAATCTCCTCGACGCCGCCATGTGCCAAGAGTTACTCCGCGAACTGCGTGACGCCCTGGCCGACGATGCCGTAGGCGCCATCTTGCTTGAAGCCGACGGCCCCGTATTCTGCAGCGGCGTCGATCCCCTCGCCGGCGAAGAGCTCTTCACCATCGGCCGCCGCATGAGCAAGCCCTTGGTAGCCGCCGTGCAAGGCGTCGCCGTCTCCGGCGGCGTGGCGCTTTTAGCCAACGCCCACGTCGTGTTAGCCGCGCAAGGCTCCAGCTTCGGCCTAACCGACATTCGCGAAGGGCGATGGAGCGAAGCCGTCTACTCGGCCGTGGCCTGCGCCATTGGCGAACGCCGCGCTCTGGAGCTATGTCTCACCGGACGAATCTTCTCCACTCCCGACGCCCTGGCCTGGGGCCTAGTCCATCAAGTCGCCCCCGCGTTTGAACTGGACGACCGCGCCAGCGAAGTTGCCGGAGCCCTCGCCAAGGCCAACCCCGAAGCCGTCAGGGCCGCCCTCCGACGCGCTTAGCGGAACAGTTCTTCCGCGCGAACCGCGAAGCCGGACTGCGGTAATTCCAGCCGCTCTACCGCGTGCAGAGATCCCTGTTCGTGGACGTGCATGCGCTTGAGCTCAGGCTCGATCAGCCATATGTGTCCAACGCCCCAGGCCCGATACTCCTCCAGCTTTTGCAGCATCGCATCCAGGCGGTCGTCGGGCGAGCTGATCTCGACCACCAGCAGCGGAGGGGAACTGGGCACGCTCTCCGTGGGGCCCGTTCCCTCAAACACCGCAACATCGGGAATGCGATAGAGGTCCTCGGCCAGTCGCATGCGAACCTCGGTGCAGCAATAGCCTACACCGTCAAGATGCACTGCCAGGCGTTGTTGGGTTCTGCCATGAATAAGATTGGCCAAAGGACGCTCCACCAGCTCGCCATGAACCAGTTCCGGCTCGCGCTCGAAGGGGGTCGTAACGTACTGCTGTGGCGTGAGGAAGGTCTTGGCCGCCATCTGACGGAAGAATAGCACGCGGGCCCTCTGTTAGACTCGACAGAGAATGCCGCAAATTCTCCACGGCCTCGCGGTGCAAACCGAAATTCTCTCGCGTTTGAAACCCCGTATTTCACAATTGAGCCGCCCCCCCGGGTTAGCAGTCGTCCTCGTCGGCAATGACCCCGCCTCGGAAATTTACGTCCGTACCAAAATCAAAGCTTGCGCCGGCCTCGGCATCTTCAGCGAAAAAATCTCGCCCCCCGATTCCGCCACCACCGACGAGCTCGTAGCCATCGTCGAAGACCTGAACCGGCGCCCTGACATCGACGGAATTCTCGTCCAGATGCCGCTCCCCGGACACATCGACTCGCGCCGCGTGCTCGAAGCCGTCGCCGCTAATAAAGACGCCGATGGTTTTCATCCCATCAACGTCGGCTATTTGGTTGCTGGCCGCCCCGCGCCGCGCTCCTGCACGCCCGCCGGAATCATAGAAATGCTGAAGTTTTATCAGATCCCCATCGCCGGCCAGCACGCCGTAGTGCTAGGCCGCAGCGACATCGTAGGCAAGCCCATGGCCCTCATGCTGCTTCACCAGAACGCCACCGTCACCATCTGCCACTCCCGCACCAGGAACCTGCCCGAGATGTGCCGGCAAGCCGACATCCTGGTGGCCGCCATCGGCCGCCCCGCCTACGTCACCGCCGCTTACATCCGCCCCGGCGCAACCGTAGTCGACGTCGGCATCAATCGCATCACAGAGGTAGCCGAAGCCCAGCGTCTAGGCCTTAGCGAAGAAGCCGCCCGCAAAGGCAAAGCCCTGGTGGGCGACGTCCATCCCCTCGACATGGCCCGCGTAGCCGGCGCTTATACTCCAGTGCCCGGCGGCGTCGGCCCCCTCACCATCGCCATGTTGATGTCCAACACGGTCGAACTCGCCGAGCAGCATCTCAACGCCGGATAAATCATGCTGCGCGTGGGTCTCACCGGCGGTCTGGCAAGTGGCAAAACCTTTGTCGGCCGCGAACTCGCGAACCTGGGCTGCCTGCTCATCCGCGCCGATGAACTCGGCCACCAGGTTCTCGCGCCCGGCGGCGAAGCCTACGACGCCACCCTCCGCGAATTCGGCCCCGCCATCCTGAATCACGACGCTACCATCAACCGCCGCAGCCTGGCCGCCCTGGTCTTCCACGACCGCGCCCAGCTCGCCAGGCTGAATGCCATCGTTCACCCCCCCGTCCAGGCTCTCGAACGCCGCCTCATGGACCGCTACGCCGCCACCCATGCCCATGGCATCGCCGTCGTAGAAGCTGCGATACTAGTCGAAACAGGCAGTTATCGCGATTTCGCGAAGCTGATCGTGGCCGTTTGCGGCGACGAGCAGCAGATCGAACGAGCAATGGCCCGCGACGGCATGAACCGCGAGCAGGCGCTGGAGCGGTTGAACCGGCAAATGCCGCTGGCCGAAAAGATCAAGTATGCCGACTACGTTATCGATACGTCGGGAGCGAAGGAAAATACGCTGGCGCAAACTCGCGCCGTCCACCAAGCTCTGTTAGCCCTGAAGCCTTGAACGATGACGACCCCTTGAGATTTAGAAACTTATGAGATTACGGACCTTATTGATTGCCTTGGCGCTGGTGGGCGCGTTCGTGTATTTCACCACCTCGCCCAATTCCCCTCTGCGCCGCCTCGAGGGCCCTCTATGGAGCGGACCTTCCGTAACCCATTCCGCCGGCCTCGGCAGCGATGAAGTCAACAACATCGATATTTATAAATCCGCCAAAGATAGCGTCGCCTACATCACCAGCACCGTTTATCAGCAGACGTTTTTCTTCGAAATGGTGCCCACCCGCGCCCTCGGCTCAGGCTTTCTGATCAGCCCAGACGGCCGCATCCTCACCAATAATCACGTCATCAGCGGCAGCTCTAAAATCGAAGTCCGCTTTTCCGATGGCAGCCGTTACACCGCCAAGGTCTTGGTCGCGGATCGCGCCGACGACCTGGCCATGATTCAGATCGATCCCAAAAAGAAAGTCCCGTTCCTTAAGCTCGGCGATTCCGACGCGCTCCAGGTCGGCCAAAAAGTGCTCGCCATCGGTAATCCCTTTGGATTTTCCGGCACCCTCACCACCGGCATCGTAAGCTCCCTTGGCCGCGAAATTCGCAATGAGAATAGCACCCTCGAAGGGCTCGTCCAGACCGACGCCGCCATCAACGAAGGCAACAGCGGCGGACCGCTGCTTGATTCCCAAGGCAATGTGATCGGCATCAACACCGCCATCCTCGCCCCCAGCGGCGGCAACATCGGCATCGGCTTCGCGATGCCCATCAACCGTGCCAAAGCCATGCTTGAAGACTTCCGCGTTGGCAAGAGTTTTGGCCGCCCGCGCTTTGGCGCCTCCACGGTCTATATCGCAGGCGACCTGGCTACGGAATTGAAACTCCCCGAAACCGGCGGCCTGCTGATTCAGGAAATCGGCCGCGGCTCGGCAGCCGAAATGGCTGGGTTGAAAGGTTATCGCGACGTCGTGCAAGTGGGCAATGAGCGCCTGGGCATCGGCGGCGATTTCATTACCGTCGTCGACGGCAAGCCGGTGACCGAGTCCGATGAACTCGCGCGCGCCATTGCCCGCAAGCGTCCCGGCGATACCATTACCGTAAAAATATTCCGCGCCGGCAAAACCCTCGACGTGACGGTGAAGTTGGGCGAAGCCCCCGAACAACGTTTTTAACAGGACCAGGCGTGGCTTCAGAATCACCCTCGCTGGCAGTCGTCGAAACGGAAACGCTCGCCGCCGCGGCCCCGCTCAAGGCCCTTGCTGGATTCTTTGTATCCGGCGTTCTGCTGGCGTTTTTAGGCTCCATTCTGCCCTCTTGGGGCCATCACCTGCAATCCGATTATTGGATGATTGGCCTCTACTTCGTGGCCCTGATCCTCGGTGTGCCGCTCTCCGTGCGCACGGCCCCCTGGTTAATGCGCAAGCGCGGCTTGGCCTGCACCCTCACATCCGCCTGTGCCCTGGCTTCCGTCGCCCTGCTCTACCTCGCGTTTTTCTCACCGCCCTACGACGCCTGGCTGCGCCTGCCCGGCATTTTCCTTTTGGGCGTGGCCGCCGGAATGCTGCATACCGCGATCTTTCACGCCATTTCCCCCATGTACCGCCACGATCCCGCCGCCACCGTCAATCTGGGGGGGATCTTGTTCGGGCTAGGCTGCTTCAGCGTTGCTCTCCTCATCTCCCGCGCGTTCTATTTCTATACCGCCGCCGCCATACAAATCTGGATTGCCCTGATCCCCGCGACCTTCGCCGTCGTCTACGCGCGCACGCGCTTTGCGCCGCCTGCGCTCTCCACGGGCCCCTCCACCCACGCGCTGCTCACCGAAATCAAAACTCCCGGAGCCGTCTTGTTTAGCTTGGTTTTGTTTTTTCAATTCGGCAATGAATGGGCCATCGCCGGCTGGCTGCCCCTGTTCTTAAGCCAGCGCCTCGGAATGAGTCCCGCGGATTCCGTGCTGATCTTAGCCCTTTACTGGATGGCCCTCCTCATCGGTCGTATCGTGGCCCAGTGGATTCTCCCCCGCATGCGCCACACCCGCCTGCTGCTGCTAAGCTTGCTCCTGGCCATCTTCGCCTGCACCATCCTGCTCGATACCAACAACGGCTTCGGCGCCGTCATGGGAGTCTTGCTGCTAGGCGGCGCCTTCGCCCCCATCTACCCGCTGGTGGTCGAAAAGATCGGCCACCGGTTCCCTTACTACCATCCTGGTTTTTACAACGGCATTTTCTCCTTCGCCATGGTGGGCGGCCTCCTCGCTCCCTGCACGCTCGGTTACTTCGCCTGGCTGCTCGATGTCCGCGCCGTCGTGGGGCTCCCCTTAATCGGCTCCATCATCGTCTTCGTGCTCCTGGGACTCGTCTGGCTCGAAGCCCGTCTCAGCGCGCTTCTGCATCCGAGCACCTGATGCGCCCCTACGTCGTAGCGCTTGCCTGCGTTGCCGCGGTCTGCCCCGCCGCCGACCTCGAACAACGCCTCGACGTTCTGACCGTCGCCGCCCCCGCCTTAGGCTTCGCCGGCATTCAAGTCGTGGAAGCCGCCACCGGCAAAATCCTCTACAGTAAGAATGCCGACCACCTTTTCCTTCCCGCTTCGAATCTCAAAATCCTCACCTCCGCGCTCGCGCTCGAACGCCTGCATCCCGATTACCGCTTCACCACCCGCGTACTGCGCGAAGCGTCCGGCGACGTCGTGCTGGTGGGATCGGGCGATCCCTCGCTCTCCGGCCGCGCCTTCCCCTATAACAAAGAGCAGGAGCAGCGCCCAGGCCCGCCCTTGCAAGCCATCGAACAGCTAGCCGACGCCATCGCCGCCCACGGCGTCGAGCGTATCGACGGCGACA
>JALYJH010000005.1 GCA_030775415.1 Acidobacteriota bacterium
ATCAGCTCCGGGGCAATATCAGTAACCTGGCTTTGCGGACACTCGCTCAGATTGCCGGTGCCCAGCGATTCGGTTACGCGGGAACCGTGAGTGGAGCGATCGACGCGCGGGGCGATTTGAGTGCAGCCGCGGGGCGGGAGTTGGATGTGGATGCGAGACTAACGATTTCGCCCAACGGTTCCGCAGGGCTTCCCACATCAGGCAAGATCAATGCCGCGTATCGCGGAGCGGCGGAGGATCTTACGTTGAGTGAATCCTACATAGCGCTGCCACACACCCGCCTCACCGTCGGCGGCTCACTCAAGAGACAATTGCAGATTGCTCTTTCGAGTGGGGATTTGAACGATATTGTTCTTCCAGTAACCGGGACCGCCTCGCCCGTCGCTTTCAACGGGGGGCACGTGGTTTTTACCGCGACGGTGACGGGACGAATGTCTTCGCCTGAAATCGCCGGGCATCTTTCCGCAGCCCGGTTCCAAATCCTGGGCCACGGATTCGACCGTTTGGAAGCCGATGCACAGCTTTCCGGAAAACAGGCAGCCGTTCGCAACGGGAGCGTTAGTCGCGAAAATATGCAGGCGCACTTCGGGGCCGCCGCCGGCCTCCGCGACTGGAAAGCGCTGCCCGATGGGCCGGTGTCAGCGGATGTCTCCATCCAGAACGCCGATCTCAGCGATGTTATCGCGCTCGCCGGCCGTCACAGCGATCCATACTCCGGGACTTTAACGGCGGCCCTGAATGTTACAGGTACCGTCGGCAATCCGCGCGGAAATGGCAGCCTTCAGGTGATCAACGGGATGCTGCAAGGCCAGCCGTTCGACAGGATACAGGCCGAGCTCAATCTTACGGACCAGCAGATTGCAATTCGCAATGCGTCTCTCGAAACAACGGCGGGCCGGGCTGATCTGTCGGCTGAGTTCCGTCATCCCCGCGATAGCACTGCCACGGGGGAACTCCATGCTCACCTGCAAAGCAGCCCAATCGATCTCGCGAAGATTACGCTTTTACAGCGGCAGCGGCCCAATACAAGCGGCATCGTGCAGTTGAACAGCGACGTCACCGGGGTCCTCGCGGAGAATCGAAGCAGCAGCGCCAGCTCGACGTCATTTCTCCTCACGAACGTCACCGCCAACGTTTCCGTGCGCGGACTCCGAGCGGATGGTCAGAACTATGGCGATTTGAGCGCGAACGCCCGTACTTCCGGGAATAGTGTCAGCTACGGCCTAACCTCCGATTTCGCCGGTTCGAATTTGAAGCTCGCTGGGACTACGCAGCTCCGTGCGGGTTATCCGTCAAATGTCGAAGCGGAGCTCCGCGGGCTGCCCGTCGAACGTGTCCTTGCGTTGGGCCGCCGGACGGATATCCCAGCCAAGGGGAATCTTTCAGGGACTGTGCACCTTAATGGAACCCTCGATGATCCCCAAGGCGACGTAAATGTAGATCTCGCGAGTGCCGTACTCTATGGCGAATCGCTCGAGCATTTGCGCGCCCGCGCTGTTTACCGGCGCCAGGATCTTGACGTCCAACAGTTGGAGGTTAACGCGGGTAGTTCGCATCTGGATCTCACAGCGCACTACGCGCATCCGCAAGGGCGATGGGACTCGGGAAACGTCGAGCTGCAAATCAGCAATGGGCGAATCGATATTGCGCGCGTCAAATATCTGCAGAACCAATGGCCAGCATCGGGCGGAACCCTGGAGATATCCGGGAACGGGCGCGGGCAGATACAAGCAGCGGAGCCGCGCTTTCTGCTTCGTGGTTTGAATGCGGCCGTCAAAGCCGACTCCATCGCAGTGAAGGGCGTGAACTTCGGTGATGCCAGCCTGACGGCCAATACTTCCGGCAGCAATCTAAACTTGACGCTGAACTCCAATCTGGCGCAGGCGGCCATTCACGGGCAAGGCACTGTCACGCTCTCCGGCGATTACACCGTGGACTCCCAATTATCATTCAGCAACCTGGCTTGGACGCGGGTGCGCGCTCTGCTTGGCCCCCCTGCGCAAGGGCCATCCGGCTTTGAAGCCGTTGCCGACGGACAAATTCAGGCACGCGGACCTGCTCTGAAGACTGACTTACTGAGTGGATCGCTCCAGGTTGCGCGACTACGGCTGAATACTATAACGAACGGCCCGCGATCCAGCGCAGGGGTATCGTTAGAAAACCAGGGTCCCATCGTTGCCACTCTGGACCGTGGCGTACTTCACATTCAAAGCGTTCACGTGGCGGGGTCAGGCACTGACTTACAGATCAGCGGCGTCGCGCCCTTACACGGCGACGGCATGAATGTAGATGTACGGGGAAACGCCAATCTGGCTCTTCTAAAAAGCTTGACGCCCGATCTCGACTCCTCCGGAAGTATTAAGCTCGCGGCCGCAGTAAGCGGAGCGATGACTAACCCGCGAATCGCGGGACAGCTTGAATTGCACAATGGGGCGTTGAGCTACGCAGATGTTGGAAACGGACTGGCGAACGCAAACGGAACCATCCAATTTAACGGCAACGCCGCAACAGTGCGCAATTTGACTGCTGAATCCGGCGGAGGCAAGGTGACTCTCAATGGGTTCGTGGCGATAAGAGACGGGGTGCGATTGGGGCTTCGCGCGAGCGCTTCAAAAGTTCGTGTGCGACTTCAGCCAGGTGTGAGCGTGGTGGCTGATAGCAACCTAACGTTAACCGGTACGCTGCAACAGAATGTGCTCTCCGGAACGGTGAGCCTGGACCGCGTAACTTACGCACCGCAAACTGACCTTGCCTCGATCCTGGGTCAGGCGCCCACAGTGGTTGAGACTGGCGCGTCATCGGTGCTGGACAACATGAAACTGGACATCCGCATCAAGTCGCTTACTTCCACAACCATTCAATCCTCATTAGCCGACAATCTGAATTTCGATACCGATTTACAATTGCGCGGGACAGCAAGTCATCCGGGGGCAGTGGGACGGATCACTTTAAACGAGGGTCACCTGGTTTTATTGGGCTCCACTTATACCGTGGACTCAGGCACAATTGGCTTCTTCAACCCAGCCCGTATTGATCCGCGGCTCGATTTGAACCTCGAAACCGACGCGAAAGGCGTTACCGTTTCTCTTCGCGTCGAAGGTCCGCTGGATAATTTAAAGTTGAGCTACACTTCCGACCCGCCGTTGCAATTTCAGGAGATCGTTAGTTTGCTAGCGACGGGCGCCACTCCGACCTCCGATCCGACTCTGCTCGCAAAGCAGCCAGCGCAACCTACGCAGAACTTCCAGCAGATGGGCGAGTCAGCGTTACTCGGAAAGGCTGTGGCCGATCCTGTAGCGGGACGCCTGCAAAGAGTTTTCGGCGTGAGCCAATTAAAGATCGATCCCTCTTTCACCAGCGGAACTGATACTCCGCAGGCAACTCTGACGCTTCAGCAGCGGGTTGCGAGCAACATCATGTTTACCTATGTCACGAATGTGAGTGATGCGAATGCGCAAACCATTCGGGTCGAGTGGAACTTTAACCAACGGTGGGCAGCCACGGCGATGCGCGACGAAAACGGTATCGTAAGCGTGAATCTGGTCTACAAGCGCCAAGTCCGTTAGCGCGCGTCGTTCTATTGAGGCTGTGCCTCTGTTATACGATTCTCCGCATCAGGCTGGTCTTCACGGTGCACGGGCTGAGGCTCGAAACTGAGAGCCTTCTCTAAACGTGCAATCCGTTGTCCCTGTGCCGAGATGCGGAGATCCTTGGCCAAATTGGATTTACGGGCTCCGGCCCGAAGGCCGTACGCATACCCAATCAGCAGAGCGCCGGCAGCTAATAAAATTGAGCCGGCAAGCCAGCTTCCTATGTGTTCCAGTACCATCGCGACTAATCGCCCTATTGTATAACTGATTGGCAATTAGTCGCGACGCCGCAAGCCTCAATAGTTCGGTACGCCTATGTGTGCATTCCGTACTCGACCCGTAGAAAAATCTACGGAGCAGGAAAAACGATACACCTCGCTGGGGCGCCATTTTGAGGTTTTGATCGCGACAGTGCCGACCACCCACTCATTTCGCCCTGCATTGTTGTCTATGTTTGCTTGTCGGAAGTTTACAGGCGCAGTGCCAAAACGTTCATGAGCTTCTTGCTGGATGGACTCTTTGCAAGTCTGAATAGCTTGATCGGCCGAATAGGGACGATCGCCGCGGTTCTCCGACGCTCGACCGCGGTCGCGGTCTTGTGCCGTGGCTGGCAAAACGAAGCCTGCTGCGAGTGTGGCGAGTAGGAAAAATGTACGCATAAATACACCTCGGGTTTTGAATCGAGCATTTGTCCGGCCAATCCGGCCCGTCAAAGGCTCTTGTCGTGAACGTCACTCTAAAGCAAAAGTTCCCTCTACCCCGCGAGCTGAATCGGGCCCAATCCAAACCTGGACGGTCCCTGGTTCGTTCACGAATTGCATTCGCTGGTTGTAAAAAGCCAGATTTCGCGCCGTCAGTTCGAACTGCACCGTGACCTTTTGGCCTGGTTTCAGATGCACACGTCGGAAGCCCTTTAATTCTCTGACGGGCCGACTCACGCTGGCGAATTCCTGGTGCGTATAAAGTTGCACGATCTCATCAGCTTCGAGGGAGCCCGTATTCGTAACGTTGGCCGAGAGCGTTAAATGTCCATCCCGCGCAAGCTTTCGCGCCGAAAGATGCAAATTCGAATACTCGAAGGCCGAGTATGACAACCCATATCCGAAGGGATATTCGGGCGTGAAATCGACGTCCACGTATTTTGACGTGTAGCCCACGGGATTTACTGGATTTCCCAAAGGAATACCGAGTTCATCTGCTGAGGGAGGACGTCCGGTGGGGAGATGCGCGTAATAAATCGGCACCTGGCCTACCGTCCTGGGGAACGTAACCGGCAGTTTAGCGGATGGAACTGAATCTCCGAATAATAGATCGACAATCGCGGGGCCACCCATGGTTCCGGGATGCCACCCGTATAGCAGAGCGGTCGATTTCGCCGCGACTCCATGAAAGGTCAAAGGGCGTCCTGCCAAAATAATGGTCACAAGAGGAACGCCTGTCTTGGCGATTTCATCGACCAACGCTTCCTGCGCGCCTGGCAAGTCCAGGAATGCGCGCGAATGAGCTTCCCCCGAGAGAATCTGCTCTTCGCCCAAAAAGAGCAGCACCACGCCAGCCATTCGCGCCTTTTGCACGGCGTCCTCAAAACCGTCGCGGGCGGTATCGCGGCTGTTTTTTAAACCCGGCGAATATAAGACGCGGGCGTTGCCGAGTTTGTCGCGGAGAGCGGTAAGCGGTGTTTGTACATCAGCGACGCGACCGTCCATTGCCCAGGTACCCATCTGATCTAGCGGACTGTCGGCAAGCGGTCCAATCACGGCTACTTTTGCGCTCGACTTTGCGAGCGGCAAGATATGCGTCTCGTTCTTCAACAGGACCACGCTCTCCGTTGCCAGACGCTTGGCCGTTTCCAATGCTTCGGCTGGGGGCGCGGCGAATGGCGCTGTTGGATCCTCGTCGAAGAGTCCAAGCTGGAACTTAAGCCGCAAAATATTGCGCACAGCGGCGTCAATCGTTTTTCGATCCACCATTCCCCTCTGGACTAGAGATTTTAGATGGTCAAAATAGGTTGTGCTGACCATCTCCATATCTACTCCCGCCAGCAACGCTTTCCTCGCGGCGTCCGCGGGGTTTGCAGCATAGCCGTGCTGGATCATTTCGGGGATGGCAGTATAGTCGCTTACTACCATTCCTTTGAACTTCCACTCGCCGCGAAGAATCCTCTGCAATATAAATTGATTTCCGGTTGCCGGCACACCGTTGAGGGCTTCGAAGCCCGGCATAAGGGTAGCCACCTTAGCATCAGTGGCCGCTTCAAATGGGGGAAGGTATACTTCGCGAAGCTCACCTTCAGGAATCCAGGCACTGTTGTATTCCCTGCCCGCTTCCGCCGCGCCATAGCCTACATAGTGCTTGGCGCAGGCAGCGATTGCGCCGGCGGAACTCAAGGAGTCCGATTGGAAGCCGTGGATCATGGCAATCGCTAGTCGGCTCGCTAAATACGGATCTTCGCCCAAACTTTCCGCAATTCTGCCCCACCTAGGGTCCCGCGTTATATCGATCATAGGCGCGAATGTCCAACGGATTCCATCGGCAAACGCTTCCTGCGCCGCCAGGTGCGCGGCCTTCTCGATCAGGTCAGGATCCCAGCTGGCGGATTGACCCAGAGGGATCGGGAAAATCGTGTGGTATCCGTGGATCACATCGCGGCCAAAAAGGAGAGGAATGCCCAGCCGGCTTTCCTTCCGAGCGATCCTTTGGGCTTCCGCGCGATCCTGCGGACTTCCTGCATTAAGAAACGAGCCCCAACGCCCCTGGCGGATTTCGTCCTTGATTTGCCCGGAGAGCGGAGTTTTGATGGATGTCGATTGCGACATTTGCCCGATCTTTTCGTCGAGCGTCATACGCGCTAACAGGTCCGTGATACGCGCTTCTATACTCAGGGCCGGTGCCGCCTGGAGCACCATGGACGTAGCGAGCACAACCGCAACTTGATAATGACTGGTTAGCCCTGCCAAGCGTATCTTCATGAATACTTCTGGAACGCGGCGCGCTGCAAGGCGCGCTGAGCTACCCGGCTTTTCATAAACGTATTCCACACGAAGCCGGTGCGTAGATTTTCCGCCATCAGCATTGTGATGCCGGTATCGATACCAACCACATCCGTGTCATACCAGTTTTTTAAGGGATTGAACGCATTTACGAAGCCATATTTGCTCCAGACACGTGGACCGTAGTTATTCTTGATGTTTTTCAAAACTCGCAAGGTGGCTTCCGGCAGGAAAGGCAACGAACCGCCGGTGGCACTAGGGACCACCGTTCCGTCAATGGGGCCGATCTCCGGAGGGCCGCCCCACACCACGTATCGGTGCTGAGAATCGGACGCTGTAATGCCCCACAGATCATCGCTGTAATCGTGAAAGCGGGCCGCGAGATCCAAACAGAATCGACGATGAACCTCGGTGCAGATTTGCGAGTTCTTGAAGTAATCCGCGTAATGATCGCGCTTCCCGCGCAAATCGAACCACGCTTGAGGATACTGATGCACGAAGAGCGGTGCGTAGGAGCCGACGTAGCGTAAACCCGCGTACTCGAACGTCGTACGCTTCCATGCATTCCAGGCAGTCGGATCCAGAGGGTGACTGGAGGATCCCATGCCAAGCAGATACATAACGACTAACTCGCTGTAATAATCCCAACGGTAGGGCAAGAACCCGATCTCGGGAGTCCAACCGTGCGAAAGCAAAGAAGTGTCTTCGGCGACCCAGGTCCAGTCCACCCGTTCGAAGACTAAGTCCGCCAGCCGCTTGATGTCGGGGTGGCCGAAGTATTCGCGGCACGTGAGAACACCGCACAGTAATATAGCAGTGTCTATCGAAGACACTTCGGCATCCCAAATCCTTTCTCCCGTACTAATGTTGGCCCAGTGGTAGAAGAATCCGCGGTGGGTGGGCATTTTTTTGAAAAGGAACTCCAGGGTGGCGAAGACCCGGGCGACGATGCTTGAAGGGAGGACATACCCGCGTTTATGCCCAATGCAAAGTGCTGTAAGCCCGAATCCCGTGGCGGCTATGCTCGCCACAGTCTCTTTTGGGACGGGGCCTTTGGCAGTACTGCTAACCCGGGCACGGTCTTTAACCAGGCCAGTACGCGGATCCGCCTGTTCCCAAAAAAATAGAAAATTAGCATGCTCCAAGTCCTCAAGGAACTGGTCATCGGCCGGAGCAAGTGCCGGCGCAGGCGAATGTGGCGCGCTGTGGCGGTCGGCGACCGCCTCCCCCTGCAAGACCCCTGTATCGCTTTGGGGAACGAGAAAAGCGGCGCAGGCGCCGATGCAAGACTGTAGTATTTTCCTGCGCGATGACAGACGACGACCTGGAGGATCGATGTTCACGGGTACACACCGTAGAGATGCGCGTGCTTGCGGAATGCTACAACCAGTACAAAAATTGCACAAGGCTAGAAATAGTTTCGGCTGTGATACATCGAATAGAATGTGATGGCGCCGAGTACACGTATGGGGCGAACGCCGGCGGTTCGAGCCGCGGCAGGCGTGGTGGGAGCGATCCTGGCCCTGAGTATCTACCTTGCGAATAAGCCTAGAGATTTGAAGTCGATAACGGGGGCCGTGCTGCGGCAAGACCCTGACCCCGGCAAACAGCTTCCCGTTGCGAACGCGCAAATTTCATTGGACGGCCACCTGTCGGAAGGCGCGGTGACCTCCGACTCCGCCGGCAAGTTCCAGCTCATGTTGCGGCCTGGCACTCGGGTGGGCCAGATGGTTACGCTTCGCGTTCGCCATCCGGGTTACCGGCCGATGGAATTATCAGAATATCTACTGGATCGACTGTATGTCATTCGCATGGTGCCGATAAGCTCAGGATCCGATGCCGGTCTTGCCGCGGATATGGTTTTGTCGGATATTCGGGTTCGGTATGCCACCAGGAGTTACATCTCCGTGAATGCAGGGAGTGCCTTAAAGACCTTTGAGGTGATTAACTCCGGCGATGTGCCGTGCGACCGCCGCGGCCCTTGCTCTCCGGATGGCAAATGGAAGGCCGCCATAGGCGGCGCTTCGCTCGATGCGGGAGAAAACAGTGCGTTCCACGACGTGCGCCTTTCCTGCATTGCTGGGCCGTGTCCCTTTACCCGGATCGAAAAAGACTCTTTCTCGCAGGGCGGGAGCCATATTGCCGTAACCATCCGGAATTGGTCCGATACCACTACGTTCCTGCTGGAGGCAGAGGTCACGCACACCACCAGCGGCGATGTGATCCTACAGTCTTTCCCCGCGATATTTGATCGCACGATGAGCTTTACACTGCCGGCGGCGGCGCAAGGGCCCAGCATAGAGGCGGCGATTGATGGAATGGAAGTTGTTTTTCCGCTCGGCCCCAGTTTAGATATCTCTTGGGCGAGCTGTACCGTCAAAACTTCCAGCGACGGCACGAAACTTTACCGCTGTATACTCAAACCCGGATACCGCTTTCGTTGATGACAGCCGCGCTGAGAACGGGCCATTGTGCAAGATAGGCATGGAGCCGCAAACTAGGAATTACATGCTTTGCGCCTTCGCCCCTCTCCTGGCATCATCCCTTATTATGGCTTTTCCTGGCGGTACTCGCCGATGACGCAGCCAACCTACGCCGCCGCAAGATTGGCGGCCGATCGCATTCATCGCCGTCTGACCAGCCGTTTACTAGCGGCGCAACCTCCTTCCCAGCAAATCGCCAATCTTCCCGATTCGGCTACCTTAGCCGTTTTAATCGACGCCGCTTTCTGGACTAGCCTGCGCCGGGAGGAAGGCTACGTCCCGCGTATTTCGTTGGCCTTCGTCGCGCCCGGGCAAGTGAAAGACGCTGTCGCTTTTGCCGCTACGCTCTCGCTGGAGCCAAAGGATCTCATCAAATTGGCCGCGGCTGTCGAAAGAGCGGGCCTTCATCTCGGTGTGTGGCCAGAGCCCGATGGCCTTCGCGTATGGGGAATCACCCGTAACCTTCCGGGATTTTGTCTGGTGCTGGAAGTGATTCTTCCTGGCTTGCTTGTTGTGAAACAGAGCCCTTCAGAGGAGTCCGGCAAGTTCATAAACATTGCTGTGCTCCAAGGCGATGACATAAAGATTATCAATCCACAGGCGGCCGCTGATCCTACTCACTCGACTCTCCTCGCGTCTCTTTTTGGCTTGGAAACTCCCGTTGGGACAGTCACGGAGGTAAACATCTTACTGGAGCTAGCCGTATCCATCCGAGCGCACGGACGGGGCGGTACGCTTCTCGTGGTCCCTTGCGGGTCGGATGCATGGACCGAATCCATTCTCCGGCCGATCACCTATTCAGTTTCACCTGCGTTCTCGCGTCTTGCGGATCTTATGCGGAACAATGGCGGCAGTAAGCCGAGCCGGCGATGGGAAGACGCGCTGAGCCGCGCCGTCGATGGAATTGCCGGGTTTACCGCCGTCGATGGCGCCACCCTAATGACCGCGGACTACGAGCTGCTGGCATTTGGGGCCAAGATTGTCCGCCGTCGAGGCTCTCCGCAGGTAGCCCAGGTAATCGTCACGGAACCTATCGAAGGCGGAAGCCCCGTGATCGAAGAGCCGGCCCAGTTCGGAGGCACCCGGCATTTTTCCGCGGCACAGTTTGTTCACGACCAGCGCGACGCGATCGCGCTGGTCGCTTCCCAGGACGGCAGGTTCACGGTCTTCGCCTGGTCACCGAAAGAAGGACAAGTGCATGCTCACCGAATTGACGCGCTCTTGCTGTAGTCCAATCGGGGACGAGGCGCGCAAATTAGCGAGCAGCGGCCAATTTAGAAAGGCCTGTTGTGGCGATAGCGTTATTTGGCTCGCTCTCTAGCGCCGCCTGGAAATCCGCGCTGGCATGAGCGTTGTCCCCAGTCGCCAGGTAAATCATGCCGCGTTGAGCATGCGCCGGTGCGTATTTCGGATCCAACTCCAGCGCTAACGCGAAGGCGGCAAACGATTCCGGTATATGGCCCAAGTACGCTTCGAGGTGTCCAATCTCGGTGTAGGTGCTGGATGTCGGGTGCATAGCGGCGGTCTTATGAAGCATGTCGAGAGCCAGTTCGTAGTTCTGCATCACTTCATAAACCGCTACGCGGCTCAATAGCGTTCGTTCGCTGACGCCGTCGATCTTGTCAAGGAAATCATTCTCCGCCATGGCCTCAGTGAACCGGCCTTGCCGCAGGTAGCTATTCGCGAGATCGATGTGCGCCCGTTTGTTCCCCGGATCCTTCTTGAGCACATCCTGCCAGAAGACAGTGTCATCTCCCCAAACCTGACTTCTCTGGAACGTCAGGATAGCGGCAAGACTCAAGACTGCAATCGAACCCACGTTCAACACCATAGTATCCAGCTGGCAGCGGTCCAAGATCGCAATCACGGCCAGGATCAGGCCAATGATCGCGACGTACATTCGTCTTTCGGCCAACGCGTCCTTAATCGGAATTACAGACGACGTAGGCAGTAGCAGCAGAACAAACACCAGCAATCCAAACGAGAAAAGTCGCGAGCGTCGGTAAGACCAAACAATCCCCCCGGCCAACACCAACATGCCGAGCACATTTAGCCAGACACCGTCGTCGGCGAAGGACCGATAGAACGCGATTTGCCAGTCACCACTTTGCCTGACGGGAATCAGGAAAAGCCTCAAATAGGTGAGGATCACGCAGCATTGGGTCAGAGCGTAGCGAAACGGAGTTACGTTTTCTATTGACAGTCCAGCGCTGGACGAATTCGAGAGGGAACGGATAATGATGGCGGCGGCAACCAGACCTCCGAAGACGATGGGCACATAGAGTTTCCAGCGGCTCCGAATCTGATCTTGAAGACTGGCCGGGTTCCAATAGAAATCGGTAATCAGCAGTAAAGCGGGCAAGCTAATGGCGCTTTCTTTACTAAACAAGGCCGCCGCGGTAAGCAGCAAAATTTTAACTGCGGTGGCAATCGTAGTCCTGCTATCAAAGTGATTGAGGAAAATCAGCCAGGCGCTCACCATAAACAAACCTGGGACCAGTTCTGAGCGGCCTGCAATATAGGCAGCAGACTCACTCTGGAGCGGGTGGAGCAGGAAAATGCCCGCTCCTAATAACGATAATAGGAACGCATTTTTTTCTATCGAAGCTAACTTGAGCAGCCGTCGCAAAACGAAGAATACGACCACCGCCGTTCCCGCGTGCAGGAGCAGATTGACTGCATGATAGGAAAAAGTCGCCGCTCCAGAAATCAAGTAGTTTAGCCAGTAAGTTGCCATCAACAGCGGACGAACACCGCCTATCCAGAAGTGCGCAGGCATGCTTGCCGCGTTGGGATCACTAAAGGGGAGGTGGAAATCGTCAAAGATGATGGGCCCGTTTAAGGATGGCAAATATACGACACCTGCCAGCATCAGCGCAGCCACGAATAGCTTGGCCCAAAGCCATGAGCGACGTGCAGGGACCACGGCCGGCGAGGGTGCAGGAAGGGATTGGGTTGTCGCTTTTCTTTTGACCTTAGATGCCATGACAGGTTCTGCTTGGAGGCCGCAACAAATCCAACGTAAAACCAATTTTAATGGAAGCGGATAAGCCTAGTCCAGTTTAGGGACATCGTTCGTTGCTAGGGAAAGGAGTGTATTAAGGGTTTGGTGTGCGGTACGCTCCCAGGTGAAGAAGCGCGCTTGCCGCGGGCCCGCTTCAGCGAGGGTATGCCGCAGGCCCTCATCTTCAGTAATGCGATCGAGGGCGGCGGCGATAGCGTCTTCATCCAAGGGATCGAAGTACAAGGCGGCATCACCCGCACTTTCGCGATGCGCAGGAATATCCGAACACGCGGTAGGAATACCGGACGCGAGCGCTTCAAGGACGGGCATACCGAACCCCTCAAAGGCTGAGGGGAGGACGCAGGCGGACGCGTGAGCATATAGGTTGTACAATTCCTCGCGGGGAATCCATCCGGTGAGATGCACGGCATCGCCCAATCGCAGCTCTGCGATCAAAATCCTAACGGAGTGGGCCTGGAATCCAGTCATTCCGGCAAACACCAATCGCTCCCGGCGGGGCCGCCGCGCGTAGGCCCGCAGCAAACGCTCATGATTCTTGTGAGGATGCAGAGTAGCCACATACAGCAAATACGGTTCAATGCAAGTACGGTCCAAGGCAAAGAAACGCTGCCCTACGCCGTGGGGAATGACGGTAATGGTTTTAGCGGCGATCCCATAGAAGCGTTGCAGATCCGCGCCGGTGGCTTCGGAAGTCGCGATGAGGTGGCGCGACCGATGTGCTGCCAGCCAAAGAAAAAGCTGCCAGAAGGGCAAGTCTAAACGCTTGAAATACTCGGGATGACGCTTGTGCTGCAAATCGTGGAACACGGTGACCGAGGGGCACGGAGCCAGCAACGGCGAAGTAAAGCCCGGATTGAACAAAACGTCCAAACGACAACGGGCGGCCTGCAGAGGCAAAATCGTCTGTTCCCAGAGGAGGCGCGCCGGGCGGAATTTCGCGCGCACTGGCTGCGCTTTTCGATGGAAGTTCGCTTGTCGAGGGACTAGATCCGCGGCAGTTTCGAGGTTCGTAAAAACGAAATATAGATTGCGGGTATCGATACGCGCGAGGGCTTGCAGCAGCTCACGAAGGTAGATCTCGGTTCCTCCCACGCCGCCGGGAATCAGATAAAGCGCGTTGATACCGATGCGCGCCACGGGCTAATGGTCAGCCTGCCGCGGGGCCCGTGTCATCGAACAGAAGGGTCCAGCGTGGCGCGCGTTCCGTGGACGCCTGCCGCGTCAGCACGCAAGGCTTTGTCATCGGTTGCACGCTGCTCCGTCAAGCATTCCAGGCGATAGTCGAGAATCGCCACACGTTGAGCGAGCTTAATGCTGGAGTCTTTGAGCTGAGAAAGGCGCAATGAAAAGGCGAAAAGCACTCCCAGAAACACCACGCCGCAAATGGTGAGGAGTGTAACCGCCAGATCGGGAATCTTCAGGGCCAGCGCGATCCTTTGGTCCAAGTTCTTCCATAAGGAAAGCACCAGCAGCGCCAGACCCGCAAGCAGCCAGCTTATAGAATATTCAACACGAATGTGCTCGCGGCGAACCGAAGCCAGAACTAGGCCGATTAAAAGCACACTCGCGAATGTCATCACGCCAAGCAACCGGTCCATGGTGCCTATTTTCTCAAAATCCGCCAAATTCGGTTGCCCGGGAACAAAAGAACGTTTACGAACACCCCTAATAATACATGCACCGGAAAATAGAATGCCTTGATTGCGGTGATCGAGCTCTTTCCCGCGCGGCGCTCACGGCTGCGGCAAGGGACTTCTATAAAACGAAAGCGCCTGCGCTGCAGCACCACTAAAGCTTCAATCTCAGGGTATTCCAATGGGAACGCGCGAGAGAACACATCCAATGCTTTGCGATTGACGCCGACGAATCCCGAGGTCGGATCGCTGACGGGCCGCCCCAGGATGGGGCGCAAAATGGACCGGAACAAAACAATTCCCAGGGCGCGGCACCAGCCGCCTCGCGTCAGAATGCTTCGCGGGTTTTCAGCGTTGAGAAACCGCGATCCTATGACCATTTCGCAGTTTTCCTGCTGGAGCGTAGTCAGAAGCATCGGGATATGCTGGGGATCGTGCTGACCGTCGCCATCGACGCGAATCACATAATCGAAGTCGAGTTCGTAGGCCAAGCGATAACCCGCTTGCACGCAACCCCCGAGGCCCAGATGATGCGGCAAAGGCAAGACCGATGCGCCAGTGCGCCGCGCTTCCCGTATGGTTTGATCCTCTGAGCAATCGTCCACGACCAAGATAGTTGCGTGCGGCACTGCCGCTCGAACCTCTTCGACGACGCTTGCGACGGCTCCTTCCTCGTTGTAAGCAGGAATCAGAACCATGAGCTTGCTCACAACCAAGCCACCCGGCGGAGCGAGATGCTGTGTTTCTCAAGCAATTGAATGAACTCGCGCGCGCCGATACGGCGGGATTTTCGGATGCGCCGTCGCTCGGCCAGAAGATAGGAAAGACGGCCTAGCGCGGCGACGTAGGCGCGAAGCACCAGGAATGGAAGCAAAGCCGCGGAATATCCGGACTTGCGGTACTCTGCTCCCTTCCCCTCACCGGCAAATATAGCGATCAGATGCCACAAGTAGCGCCATGCAGAGGCCAAGGGGACGCGCCAGAACAACGTTGCTGGAAAATTCTTGAACACGGTGTACAGACGATTGCGTTCGATATAGTAGGCCTTTAGCGGCGTGGCACGTCCGGCAGAGTGCGAATAGAAGTGTTCGACCACCGCGCCGGGGACATAGCAGCAGTCCCATCCAGCCCAGCGTGCGCGAAGTCCCAGATCTGTATCCTCGCAGTAAAGAAAAAACTTCTCGTCAAAAAGACCAATGCAATCGAGCATATTCCGGCGGTACAGCGCGGCCGAGGCGCTCGGGAAAAGAGCTGACCTGGCCTGCGTGAAGTCAGCCGCCGGTTGCTCGTGACCACGTTGTTTGCTTGAACCATCGGCAGCGATCAACATTCCGGCCGAATCCAGAAGTAAAGTTCCCATTAACCTTACTTCGCAGGCGAACATACCCGCCTGCGGATTAGCTTCCGCGCAAGCGATCAGGGTTTCGAGCCAACGCCGGTCAGCGATCGTATCGTCATTCAGGGTGGCCACGTAGACGGCGTGGGAATCGCGAATCCCCTGGTTCACCGCGCCTGAGAACCCTACGTTCCGCTCATTCACGATTACGCGCGTGCGGCTCCCAGCAACATGAGCCCGTCCGGCGCCACTATTGTCGACCACTACGACGTCGAAAAGATCGAAAGTCTGCCGTTCCAGTGAATCCAGACATTTCTCCAGAGCGTCCCCGACTGCGAGTGTGGGAACAATTACCGTGACGATTGGATCCCGCAAGATTTCATTCTAACCTTTCGAGCCACGCGGAATGCATGCGATCGCCTTCTCGAAAAACGCCCATGACTTCGCCGCGCAGACCTCCCAACGATAACGCTCGGCCTGCCGTCTTGCTTTTACGGCAAGGCTTTCCCGCTCTGAAGGCGACAGCAACAACCGGGCCATCGCCGCACGTAATTCCCCCGTGCTTTTTGGATCGACCAACAATGCTCCGTCACCGGCGATCTCCGGCATGGACGAGACACCCGAAGTGATGGCAGCAACGCCGGCTGCCATGGCCTGAGCTAAAGGCAGTCCGAAACCCTCGTACAGGGAAGGATAAACAAATACGGTGGCGCCACGGGTGAGGCCCGGCATTTCACTCTCGGCCACGTAGCCCACATAGCGCACACCGCTATTGCTGTGCTTCAGGCGTTCCAGTGTCGCTTGGGAACCCCAACCAGGCATGCCCGCGACTACCAGATCGAACGTATCCTTTAACGACGGAGCCAACAGCGCGTAAGCATCCAGCAGGAGATCAAGGTTCTTTCGCGGCTCAATAGTGGCACAGAAGAGAATATAGGGACGCTCTAGCCGGTACTTTTCGGCGACTATTTCGGCGCCTTGCGGAGTTGCTCGAAAATAGGCATCCGGCACACCATGATGAATCACGTCGATTCGATCGCTGGGGAACCGCAAAACTTTGATGGCGTCCTGGCGAGTATGCTCGGATACAGCAATCAAGCGGCTGGCTTTGCTGAGAACAGTTTGCGCAAACGCCTGGTCCGCGGCTATATTGCCGGGCGTGTGCATCTCGGGCATGGTCCATGTTGTCAAGTCATGCAGGGTGGCGGTGATCGCGACCGCGTTGCTCGGGAGGCTACGCACCAAGTTCGATGCATGAAAAACGTCGCAAGACGGCCCCCCGGATAGCCAGCTTCGATTGAAGATTGCCAGCTTCGCCAGATGAAATGCGGTTGGGAGCAGCGGCTTGACCGAATGCCGGTGATCCAACTGAGGCAGCCGCTCAATCGTCGGGAAAATCGTCAACTTGTGAGGAGTACTCGATGACTGCAGACTACGCAACCAATGATAAAGATACGTTTTCACGCCCGCGGAACGCACCAAGAGCGGAGTGCCGTCAATGCAGACCCGCATGCCGGTGGCCGGGTTCACGGAAGGCCTTTGGCACGCACTAGCGGCGCTCCCGAACGTTGCAAAGATCAGGCGAATGCCACACACACAGCAAGGTCTTTCTAGCGTGACGAAAGTAGCGAGATCCGTTCCATGGATTTTGCATAAAATTGTTGGTCTCCGACAGCTAGCATTTCATCGACGCGATCGCCATCCCGAGGTGGGGAGCGGTCTTGGAGCAATGGCCCTTTATCCGCTCCTGGTAATCGATTGGCGTTCTCCTGTACGTCGTTGCCACATCGTTCAGTCTACTCTGTCACTTTGCCTCCGCTGCGCCCACAGCGCTAAGGGAAGCACGATTGGTAGCATATCCCTTTTTGTGCAGTTGTGACCGCTACAACATTCGATCAACCATACCAGAGTACGCGTGGTGAACAAACCGCTCAGGCGTAGCGCAATAGCGCTTTAAAGCCGTAATCCATGTGCTGTTGGATGTGGCAATGAAACAACGTCAGTCCTGGCTGATCCGCGGTAAAGTCAACGCTCGCGCGCGCGAAGGTGGGAACGACGACGGTGTCCTTTATGACTCCCGCCGTAGGTTTTCCGTAAATTTCTGCAATCTCAAGTTGGTGGCGATGCAGGTGTAGCGGATGTGCGTCGTCGGTTCGGTTATGAAATGTCAGTCTGTAGCGGGTGCCCTGCTTGAGCACGAACTCCTGCTCGTGAGGGTAAGACTTTCCATTCACCGTGAAGCTATTAAATTTCCCGGCGCCGCGCGGTACCTTTTCGAAAATCATGTCCAGGCTGTCCGCGGGCGCGGGCTGCGACGGCTGCGTGCCGAAGACGGTGTAGTCCCAATTGGGTTTCGCCGGCGGCATCCATTGGGGAGTGCCCCGCCGGTTTGCGTACTCGATGACGATACCCAGTCCACCTTCGCGCACGGGGTCTTCGGGCGCGCCCAGAATCCAAACGCCGGGCTGGTTCATCTCAACCCAGGCATCAATGCGCTCGCCCGGACCCAGCATCAAGACGTCCATCGCCGCCGATTTTGGCACAGGATTCCCATCCAACGCAGTCACGTTGAATTTGTGGCCTGGGAGCGCAAGGTGGCGGATCTCGATCGCACTGGCATTCAGAAAATGAAACATCACGCGCTCGCCGGGCTTCACGCGGATCGGTTCGCCGGCGCCCAGAGCTTTGTCGTTGACGGAGAAAATATCGGCTGCGACCTCGATGCCGGGCTGCCGCGTATCCAGGACTTTCGGCTTTTCCGGCTGTGGTCCGGTGGCGTCAAGGTCGTCGTTGTCCATCGCTTGATTTGTGAAATACGGCTCCCAATCGCGCAGCGCGAGATAGTGCTCCTGATCGTAGCGCGCCGGATTATTCGTTGCTTCGACGATCAGAAAGCCGAACATGCCAGTGAAGCTGCCGCGATGCAAGTCATCCATCGACATGGTATGCGTGTGATACCAGCGTGTGCCGGCCGGCGTGGGGGTGAACTGATAGCGGCGGCTCCCGTGTGGAGGCACTTCCGGAGTTCCTTCTTCCTCAGATCCATCGACATCGGAGGGAATCAGCAATCCGTGAAAATGCACGAACTCCGGCACGTCAGTTTTATTGACTACATTCACGGTGACTGGCACGCCCTCCTTCATGCGCAGCAGCGGCCCCGGCGAGATGCCGTTGTAGCCGACAGTGCTGATGATGCGATTGGGAGCGAGTTCCACCGTAACCGGGGCGATTTCCAGCGTGAAATCTGTCTTGGCCCCGTCATTGGAAGCGACGGGCGTGAGAAAAGATTGCGGCTGTTGCGCAGCCAGTCCGCCACTTGCCGCCGCCGCAGCGGTAATTTTGAGAAAGTCTCGTCTGTCCATGAACAGAAACCACTATCCTTCGAACATGGTACTACCGCCCGCACAGCAAACGGCGCTCTACTGTGCTATGCATTAATAGAAAGGAGTGTTCCACGTATGAACACCAAAACTAAGCAGGACCAGAAGAACCAAAGACAAAAGACCCGTCAGGGGCAAAGGACGGCGAAGCCGGGACAGACTCCCGCAATGCTTCCCGACCGGAAGCCGCATGACCAGGAGCACCCCGAGACGCGGCTGACCCGCTAATCTAACCTGCTCAGAATTTACCGGCAAAGAAGCTCCCTCCCACCATATTGTGGGAGGGAGCGTTCGTGTTTTTGGGGCGAGTCGTGGATCCATTCTCTATCCGCCGGCCGCGCGCCTATTTGTCCCGCGCGGCGATCAGGGGGCTTAAAATTTCCCGGCGCTCCCTCCGCTAGAGATGCTCGTGTACTTCTGATATGCTGCAAGCATCATTTCGAGGTAATCATCTATGAAGCTGGTGCGGTTCCTATGGGCCATTTTCCTCCTGCTTACACTCAGCGTCGGGTTGTTCGCGCTGCAAGGCGGAGGATTCGGCCGCCAGCGCTATTCCTTCGGTGGACCGAATGTGCCCTCCGAATTTTATTGGAGCCGCCTGCAGTACACCTCGGGATACGCTAACGGCAATAGCTTCGGGTATCGCCGCTTCTACGGCGGCTGGTCCCGCGATTTTCCCAAAGCCGACAACGATTGCCTGATTGCTCTGCGCCGGCTAACCCACATCAACTCTCCGTCACCCCTGAACGTGGTCGACCTTGATAGCGATCATGTCTACGACTATCCTTGGATCTACGCCGTCTCCGTCAATAACTGGACTTTTACCAATGAGGAAGCCAAACGCCTCCACGATTTTCTGATGAAGGGCGGCTTCCTGATGGTGGATGACTTTCATGGCACCGACGATTGGGAACACTTTATGGCCGGCATGCGCATGGTCTTGCCCGACGCGGTAGTCGAAGATCTCGCGGATAACGACGAGATTTATCACGTGCTTTACGACATCAACGAAAAGTTTCAGATTCCCAGTGAAGTCTACGTCAACACTGGCCGCACGTATGAGAAGGACGGCTATGTGCCTAAGTGGCGTGCCATTCGCAATCAACATGGGCGCATCATGGTGGCGATCTGCCACAACATGCATTTGGGCGACGCCTGGGAATGGGCCGACAGCCCGGAGTATCCCGAGAAGTTTTCCGGTCTCGCATTCCGCATCGTCCTCAACTACATTACCTATTCGATGACTCACTAGACATGAACCGAGCGCCTTTCTTCCGACAGTCCGACGACAGCCCCCGGTCGCATGTTCGAGTTCTTCTTTAAATATCCGCGCTCCGTATATGCACAGGGCCACTTTGCCCTGCTAGGGCCGTGGCCCGCGTGGGTGCTGGCGCTGCTAGTCCTGTGTGCGGCTGCGGGATTAGCGTGGCTGATCCGCTCCCGCATGGGGGAAGCAGCACCCGTTTTAAGGAGTTGGCGAGCGTGGG
>JALYJH010000006.1 GCA_030775415.1 Acidobacteriota bacterium
GAAGCTCGACATTCACAACAAGGCGCAACTGGTGCAGTACGCGATCCAGAAGAAAATCATCAAGATCCCTAACTTGGCGTAAGACTTATCCTCCAGAAGTAAACCTCCAGGCCTCCCGCAAAGGAGGCCTTTTTTAATGCAATGCAGTTTTATTGCAGTCCAGGAGAACTCTCAAGAAATTCGGCGGCTACGTTGGCCACGGGGCGATGTCTGCCGTCTACTTGATAGTTCAAATCCTGCATCTTGCGATCGTTGAGCTTGCCGGTAAGCTCGGCTAGGGCGGCGCGCAGACCTGGGAGTGCGGCCAAGCGGTCCTCGCGGGCAACGATGCATAGTTCATAGGGCGGGAAGGCGTGTTTGTCGTCGTCGAGCACCTTGACGTCGAGCTTCGACAGCAGGCCGTCGGTTGCATTCGCGGCGATCATGGTCACTTGTCCGTCTTCGAGCGCCCGGTAGAGAAGGCCAAGATCCATAGTCTTGATGGCACTCGAGCGCAACGCATAAACTTGCTGCAAGGCCTTCAATCCGTCGGCCCGCTGCTCGAATTCATAGCCGACGCCCAGCTCCCAGGGCTGTGGCTGGTGGGCGGCGGCGCTTAACGTTTGCAATTTCTTGTTATCTCCGCGCACTACCATGGCGAACCCGTTGTTGATACCAAGCGAATCGAGCCATGCCAGGTGAAAGCGGCTCGCGTATTCCGCGCGAACTATTTTCAGTACGGCGGCGGGGTCGGTCTGGATGGGCTCTTTTAGGACCGCCACCAGCGCTGTACCCGAGTACTCGGGATACAAGTCGATTTCACCGGCCAGCAGGGCTTGATGCGCCAGTAGAGTGCCGCCCAGGTTGAGCTTCCGCTCCACTTTTTGGTGGAGCCGGTGTTCCAGATGTTGGGCGATGATTTCGCCCAATACCACCTGCTCTGTGAAGTTCTTTGAGCCCACACGCAGAGCGGGTGGGGTGCGCGAACCGGAACATGCGGCCAGCGCAAGCGCGGCGATTAGGGACGCGATAATTTTCGTTCTACCCATCCCAATCCCCCCTCCGCGGCGAGCGCCATGAGCGCGGCCGGCACGGCTCCGGCTAAGATTTGCGCGGTATCGACGGAAGCTACGCCGCGGAAGATGAAAACGCCCAGGCCGCCTCCGCCGATCGCGGCCGCGATGGTGGCGGTGCCTATGGTGGTGACGGTGGCAACGCGGATGCCGGCCAGGATGGTGGGGGCGGCCAGCGGTAACTGCACTTGACGAAGCATTTGTCCGCTGGTCATCCCCATGGCTACCGCCGATTCGCACACCGCTGCGTCGACGCTGGCGATTCCCACAAAGGTATTGCGCAGGATCGGCAGCAGCGCATACATCACAAGCGCGATGATCACGGTGCGCTTGCCGATGCCGCCGATGAACGGAATCGGGATCAGAAAGCCGAACAGCGCGAGGCTGGGGATGGTCTGCATCACGCTAGCGAAGCCCAGCAGCCAACGCTGTAGCGCGGCGCGGCGGGTTAGAAGAATGCCGAGCGGCACGCCGATCAACATGGCCGCAGCCATGGCGCTCAGAACCAGCACTAGATGTTCGCCGGTAAGTTGCCACAGATCATTCACTAAATCGGGACGCATTTCAGTCGAGGCTTCCCAGGAAGGCCAGCGCTTCTTCAGTCTTGACGTTGCGGAACTCCTGCGGATCGGCTGCCACTTCGAGGCGGCCGCGCGCGAGCAGACCAATGCGCGTGCCCAGGCGCAGCGCTTCGCGCACGTCGTGAGTGACGAAGATCGAAGTCTTCTGGAAGTTGCGACGCAGTTCTAAGAACTGGCGCTGCAGTTCGACACGCGTCACCGGATCGAGTGCGCCGAAGGGCTCGTCGAAGAGCAATAGTGGAGGGTCCGCCGCGAGAGCTCGCGCTACGCCCACTCGCTGACGTTGCCCTCCGGAAAGTTGGCGCGGGTAGCGCATGCGATATTCCTGCGGCGGTAATCCCATCTCGCCGAGCAAGCGATCGACTCGCTGAGCCACGTCCGCCGCCGGGACACCCCCAAGTGCCGGCACCAACCCGACATTCCGCGCCACGGTGAAATGTGGGAACAAGCCGACTTCCTGAATGACGTAACCAATACGGCGCTTTAGGCGAATGGGGTCCCATTCGCGGGTGGATTTGCCTTCCACGAGTACTTCGCCGCGGGTGGGAAACAGCATCCCGTTGGTCATTTTAAGCGCTGTAGTTTTACCCGACCCGCTGCGGCCCAGCAGCACCAAAGTTTCACCCGGTTCCACGGTAAAGTTTACGTTCGAGAGAATTTGCCGGCCGCCCACTTCGTAGGACACGTCGCGAAACTCAACCAAGGGCATGAAACCGCATTATTCCACGTTACGCCCCCGAACCGTGTGCTACCTTGGCAAAAGACGTGCACTAGTGCGGGAGGTAAGTCGTGCAGGCCGCTCACAACCCCGTTTCGAGTTCCGCCGAACTTGTGCAGCGACTGGCGGAAGCGCGCGCGGAATCAGACCGTTTGTTCGACATCGTGCGCCGCGACGCCCTGTACGAACGTCCCATTCCAGACCGCCACCGCATCGTGTTTTATCTGGGGCATCTAGAAGCCTTCGAAGGAAATTTGCTGCGCGCGACGATTGGCGGCATGCCTTCGTTCCATCCCGAGTTCGACCGCCTGTTTGCGTTTGGAATAGACCCTGTGGGAACGGAGCTCCCATCGGATCGTCCTGAAGACTGGCCGGCGCTGCCGGAGATTTACGCTTACAACCAGAAGCTCCGGGAACAGATCGACACGCGTGATGTGACAGACGCACAGCTTTTGAATGTCGCCATCGAACATCGCTTGATGCATTGCGAGACGCTGGCGTACATGCTGCATCGCTTACCCCTGGCCGAAAAACTGCGCCCGCAGGGCACAGCGGCCGCGGCCCTTTCGCGAGGGGCGTTGAAAGCGGCAATGGTGGACGTTGCGGGGGGCCCAGTAGTGCTGGGGCTTTCGGGCAACGGCGCGGACTTCGGTTGGGATAACGAGTTCGAAGCACATACGGTTGAGGTAGCGGCATTCGCGATCGACAAATACAAAGTCTCAAACGGACAATATCTGGAGTTTATAGAGGCCGGCGGCTACGCGAACCCGGTGTTTTGGACGGAATCTGGCTGGCGCTGGAGGGTGGCGCAGAACGTTAGCCATCCGGCGTTCTGGCGGCGCGGAGCGGGTGGATGGCTGTATCGCGGCATGTTCGAAGAGACAGCGCTGCCTTTAGAAGCGCCCGTATATGTGAGTCACGCAGAGGCGAGTGCGTATGCGCGCTGGTCGGGCAAGCAACTACCGACGGAGCCGCAATGGCAGCGCGCCGCGCTCGGAGCACAAGCGCAGGGTAATGCGGATTTTCGCTACTGGGACCCGACTCCGGTGAACGCTTTCGCGGAAACGCGCAGCGCTTCGGGCGCAGTGGAAATGATCGGCAACGGCTGGGAGTGGACTTCGAGCGTCTTCGCGCCGTTTGCTGGATTCAAGCCCTTCCCCTTCTATCCGGGCTACTCCGCGAATTTTTTCGACGGCCAGCATTTCGTCATGAAAGGCGGCTCGCCGCGCACTGCCGCATGTATGCTGCGGCCGTCTTTTCGCAACTGGTTTCAGCCCCATTATCCGTACGTGTACGCAGGCTTTCGCTGCGTCAGCCAGGAGAGGACCTCCCCATGATCGTATCCCAGGAACTCACGATCTTCGAACAAAGCTTTGCCGCCGATGTACAGGCGGGGCTCAAGCGCACGGGCCAAAAGGAACTGCCGTCAAAATATTTGTACGATACCGTGGGCTCGCGACTGTTCGATGTCATAACAGCGTTGCCCGAATATGGGGTAACGCGCGCGGAGGAGCGCATCTTGCGGGAGCACGCCACGGAAATCGTGGAGCGTCTGCATACGCCCCTAACCGTCGCGGAGTTGGGCAGCGGCAGCGGGCAGAAGACGCGCGGGCTGCTCGAGGCACTGTGCCGTCGCGATCCTACTTCTTATTACCCGATTGAAATTTCGCCGGCAGCGTTGGCGATGTGCAAGCGCGAAGTGGGCGACATCCAGGCCATCAGCATTCTGGGCCTGGAGCGCGATTATCTGGATGGTCTGGCCGAAGTAGCGGCCCAGCGGCGGCAAGGAAAGCCGCTCCTGGTTCTCTTCCTGGGGAGCACGATTGGCAACTTCGATCCTCCGGCCGCCGCGAGTTTTCTGAAGGAGCTGCGGAGCCTCCTACAGCCTGGAGACTCGCTGCTGCTGGGCACCGATCTTGAAAAGCCAGTGCCGGTGCTGCTGAATGCCTATGACGATCCCATCGGCGTCACGGCGGCTTTCAACTTGAATTTGCTGGGCCGCATCAATCGCGAGCTCGACGGGCACTTTGATCTTTCGCAGTTCGGTCACGCGGCCCGCTTCAACGCGACTGCCCGGCGCGTCGAAATGCATTTGCGGTCCAAGCGCCGGCAGCGGGTGGCGATCGATAAAGCGGATTTGTCCGTCACCTTCGAAGAAGGGGAGACGATTTGGACCGAGAGCAGTCACAAATACTCGTGCGCGGAAGTGCTGCGCATGGCTGAAGCCAGCGGCTTCCGGTGCGAGGCGCAATGGATCGACCGCGAGTGGATGTTCGCCGAGAATTTATGGATCGCGGAGTAGCGCGTCCTTGGGCGGGCTGCAGAAGGCGCCCTAAAGCAGGAACGGAATGATGCGGTGTGTACTTTGCATGTACCGCTGGTAGGGCTCGCCTAAAGCTGCCAGCAGCTCGCGCTCCTCCACCCTGATCCGATACCAGTAGGCGATCGTCATGCACAGCATGAATGCGAGGAGGCCGGCCCAGTTTCCGAGCGCCAGTCCAATGCCGAGTTGTGTCATCAGCGCGCCGGTATAGGAAGGGTGGCGGATGTAGCGATACGGTCCACTGTTCACCACCTTTTGGCCGGATTGGACTGCGACATCAAATGTAAAGAACTTGCCTAATGTTGTGATCGCCCACCAGCGAAATGCGATGCCTGCCAGCATCAGGCCGATTCCACTGAAAAAGACCCAGCTTCGTTTCCAAAGTATGGCTGCTTGTGGAAGGCGGGCAGTAAAAGTGAAGTCTAAGGTCAGCCCGACCAGGAGGAGGACGACGATGAGACTATAGGATCCCCGGTCACGGGCATGAGAGCGGTCAGCGGATCGTTTTGTGCGCGATGCGATAAGTTCAAGCACTATCCACAATAAGAACGTGGCCCAGAAGATCGGTGCGCCGGTGAATCGCTCTGAGTATGGCATCATTGTGATATGACAGTTATGGTGTACCGCGGGACTCCATTTTGGGTGTATCGTGATGTGTCACCAGAATAACGGTTAGGAGAACGTCGAGATGAGGCTTTGCCGGTTTGGGGATGGTCGTCTAGGCGTGGTTGAAGGCGCTCACGTACGTGATGTTAGCGCCGCCCTCGATGTGCTGCCGGATTGCCGCTACCCGCTCCCTACTTATGATCTTCTGATTGCGAACCTGGAGAATGTTTTGGCGCGGGTAAAGACACTTGCTCCCAACGCCCCATTGGTGCCGCTCGAGGGTTTGAAACTGTTGAGTCCGGTGGCAAATCCCGGCAAGGTGATCGCAGCGCCGGTCAATTACCAGAAGCATCTAGATGAGGTGAGGAGCGATGCTGCCATCAACCAGGGCAATGTCGCGCACACCATCACTATTCAAAAAGCTGGGTTGTTCCTCAAGGCGACCAGTTCGCTGGTGGGTCCGGGCGGAGGCATCGCGCTGCGTTTTCTGGATCGCCGTAATGACCATGAAGTGGAGCTGGCCGTAATTATTGGCAAAGAGGCCAGCCAGGTTTCCAAGGAAGAAGCACTGAAATATGTAGCCGGCTACGCCATCGGCCTGGACATCACCATCCGGGGAACCGAGGACCGCAGTTTCCGGAAGTCGCCTGATTCGTATACGGTGCTCGGTCCGTGGCTGGTGACGCCGGATGAAGTGGGCAATCCGGATATACTGGACCTCAGCATTTCAGTCAATGGCGAGATGCGCCAGAATTCAAATACAAAATATATGATCTTGAAGGCCGCCGAATTGATTGAACTGGCGTCATCGTTCTATACGCTCTATCCGGGGGACATCATTAGCACCGGCACGCCGGAAGGGGTCAGCCCTATTGCTCCGGGAGACACAGTAGTGGCCAGGATCGAAAAAGTAGGAGCCATGGAGGTGAAGGTGCGAGCCTTCGCAACCGCGGCGCCGGAAGACTTGCAGATCGCTAAAGGAAAAACGTTATGAGTGTTTCCGCGCTCGACAGCAAACCGGCGCGCACCGCCGAACGCGAAGAATTTTACCAGCGGCTGCTGCTGAAGAATTCCTCACCGCTATGGGAGGTGCTGTCCGATCTCGTTCCTCCGCACCCCAAGCCGCACGCCGTACCAACCATCTGGCGCTACGATGAAATGCGGCCCATGCTGATGGAATCGGGACGTCTGATCACGGCGCAAGAGGCGGAGCGGCGGGTGTTGATTCTGGCGAACCCGGGGATTACCGGGATCGCGCAAATCACGCAGAGCCTGTACGCAGGATTGCAATTGATTTTACCCGGAGAGACGGCTCCCACGCATCGGCATGCCCCTTCGGCGTTGCGCTTTGTGATGGAGAGCGACGGCGGCTACACTTCGGTTGATGGGGAGCGCACGAGCATGCACCCGGGGGATTTTATCGTCACTCCGTCGATGACCTATCACGATCACGGCAATACGGGCACTGGTCCAGTCACCTGGATGGATGTTTTGGATTTGCCGCTGGTGAACATGATGGATGCAGGCTACTCCAAACATCATCCCGACGACAGGCAGCCGATTACTACACCGGACGGCGACGCCTACGCTCGCTACGGCGCCAATATGTTTCCCGTCGACTACACGCCGGGGAGCAATTCGACGCCGGTGTTTTCCTATCCCTATACGCGCAGCCGCGAGATTTTGGATCAGATGTACAAAAGCGGCCCGCTGCACCCCTGCCATGGGATTAAAATGCGCTTCGTGAATCCAGCGACAGGGGGGGCGCCCATGCCCGCGATTGGGACCTTCATCCAGTTACTTCCGAAGGGATTCAAGGGCGCGCATTACCGCTTTACCGACTCCACTATTTTTTGCGCCGTCGAAGGCAGCGGCCGCACACACATCGGCAACACCACGTTCCACTGGACACGCAACGACATTTTCGTGGCGCCTTCCTGGATGGCGGTTTCGCACGAAGCGGACGGAGATGCGGTACTGTTCAGCGCCTCCGATCGGCCCTTGCAACAATACTTGGGCATCTGGCGCGAACAGGTGCCTTTGGCACTTGAATAGCCGGGACGCCGAAGCCTACTTCGGCGATCCCACCTAGGCGGTCGCCGCGGCGGCTTTTTCCGCGATGCGCGCCAGCCGCTGTTCTTTGAACGGGTCGTCAGCGAATCGGCATTCATTGTTGAAGATCATCATGCCGCGCTTTTCGAGGGTAAACGGCTCCCATTTGGGTAAAAGCTTGGTAGTGGGGTTCCCACTGCGCGCGAAGGCTACGAAAGCGGCGCTGATTTTGTCGGAAAGGGGCTGCAGATCTTTTCCCGTGCCAGTCATCGATTCGGCGATGGCGGTGTTCTGCAGCACGAAGGGAATGTCCAGCGTGTGATAGGAGCGCAGCTGCCCGGCGTGCACCGGCGAATACCATTGGAAGTAGTATTTGTACACGGGAGCTTTCGCGGCCATGGCCTTGCGTTCGGCTTCCGTATCGGTGCCCACGCGGAAGTTCGACACGTCGGTGCCGATGATCAGTGCGATAGTCACATTGTCAGCTTTGGGCCAGCCCTTTCTATACACTTCGATCAGCCTGTCAGCAGCCGCGTCGTCGACCTTCGTGTATTCCTTGACGCGGTCGCGTAACCCGGCAGCGTCGATGGGTTCGTAGTTCAGACGCGGGTTCCAGGTGATTTCGGTTTCCGTCGAGCTGATCATTAAGGGAACGTTGGAGCCTACGTCGGAGGCCACAGGCGCATAGGGCGCGCCGGGCAAAGTGCGCACATCGATCACCGGACCCAAATTCAGCCCAGGAGTGGTGCGTAGCGCATTCAGCAATTGCGCGGCCGGCATGCTTTGCAGTCTGTCAATCTGATCTTTACTCAGATCCAAGGTTTTCAGATAAGCTTCGACGCCCTGGTTGGCGCGCTCGCGAGTGATGCCGTTCACGTTTGATCCGCTCATGGCAATCGCGCGGTGGAACAGCCCCTTCGCGCCCGGCATGCCGGTGAGCGTGCTTACTTTTCCGCCGCCGCCGGATTGCCCGAAGATGGTGACGTTGCCAGGATCACCTCCAAAATTCGCGATGTTGTCGCGCACCCATTCGAGAGCCTGGATGCAATCGAGCATTCCCACGTTGCTCGCCTGCGCATACTTTGCGCCGCCTAAATCCGCCAGATACAGGTAGCCGAATACGTTCAGGCGGTGGTTGACCGTCACCACCACAACGTCGTGCTTGGCCGCCAGGTTCGCGCCGCTATACAAGTCCCAGTTGCCGGAGCCCGTCGAATAACCGCCGCCGTGGAACCACACCATCACCGGGCGCTTGCCGCCGCTCGTGCTCTGGGTCCAGACGTTCACATGCAGACAATCTTCCGTGCCGGCGCCATCGGTTTTGGCCTGTTGCGCCATCGCTTCCGCGATCAGCATCGAGGGGTTCTGTGGAGATGCGGGTCCTACGTCCAGTGCATCGCGAACACCGGTCCAACCCTGCACTTTGGAGGGGGGCATGAAGCGTCCGGCGCCTTCGGTGGACGCTCCGTAGGGAATACCTTTGAAGGCGCTTACTTTTCCCTGCACTGCCCCGCGGAGCTTGCCTGCGGAGGTATTGACCACTGGACCCGCAGCGTCGCTGGTGGCGGGCACCGCCCACGCGCGCGTGATCGAGCCGCTTGCGAGCACACTCGCCGCGGCCACGCTTCGGCCCAGAAACGATCGTCGATGGATTGCTTGTGTCATCTTTGAAGACTCCTAAATTGCAGATAGCCGCGGTCATTATACCTGCAATTGTCCCGCCCCCACAAGCACATTTGACATGTCAATTAGTAACGTTCTAGAATTCAGATGCCCAAGCACAGGGCTGCGGTGCGATTCCGCATCGCGGAGTTTTATGCGCCGTTCTTTACTGCTATTTGCCATCGCTCTCTGGGCGGTTCCTCTGTTCGCGCAGACTGATTTTTCAGGTGAGTGGGCGCCGGTTCCGGATGAAGACAACGTTGGGAACCCCTATGTAGGGGAATGGATTGGAATCCCCATGAGCCACGCGGGACAGCTCCGTGCCGCGGCTTGGAATGCATCTCTCTACACGCTGCCGGAGTGGCAGTGCCGCCCGCATGGCGCCATGTATATCTCGCGAGGACCCTCGCAGGTGCGCATCTGGAAGGAAGTGGATCCGATTTCGCGCCAGACCACTGCGTATCACGCCGAGTGGCTGCGCTCGATTGACAACCCTTACTATATGGACGGCCGCCCACGTCCGTCCGACTACGCACCGCATACCTGGGGCGGATTCTCCACCGCCGAGTGGGTTGGCGACATGCTGAAGATCACAACCACCCATCTGAAGGAAGACTACTACCGCCGCAATGGTGTGCCGTCGAGTGAGCAGGCTACTCTCACGCAATATTGGATGCGCCGGGGCGACATCCTGACGTGGGTCACCATCGCATACGATCCGCTGTATCTCACGGAGCCGATGATCCGCGCGAGCGAATACCGTTTAGCTCTGGGAATGCAAATCCCGCCGTACCCGTGCACGGTGGTGGAGGAAGTGGATAGACCGGCTGGCGTGGTTCCCAGCTATCTGCCCCATGCCAATCCGTTCTTGACCGAGTGGGCCGCGAAATACAAACTTCCGCTGGAAGCGGCACAGGGCGGTGCGGCTACCATGTATCCGGAGCTGGCCCGCAAGATCGATTTGGCGGCTAACCAAGCCAAAGGCAATGCTCCTCATGCGGCCACTAAAATCCCCTAGCGAATCGTAAGGAGCGAGTCTGAACAAAATGATGAGAGGTTGGGCATTAGCCGTAGCGGTGGGCGTCTCCGCTGCCGCGATCGCAGGCATCGGACTGGCTCAGCGGCCTGCCAGCATGCGCAACGATCCATCGGAGATTGAGATTATTCCCATTCGCGGGAATATCTATATGCTAGCGGGGGCGGGTTCGAACATCACGATTTCGATGGGCGCCGATGGCGTCCTGCTGGTGGATTCCGGTGCAGCCGAGGTGGCCGGCAAAACGCTGGCGGCAATACAGCGTCTGAGCCGTGAGCTCACCACTTTCGCGCAGCCTGTGAAGCGGAATGAGGGGGGCGGCGGGTCTGGCGAAGTGCTCACGAGTAGTTTGCCACCCAAGCCCATCCGGTTTATCGTGAACACCAGCTCTCTTCCGGAACACACCGCAGGCAACGTGGTCCTGGCGGAGGCCGGCACGACTTTCACGGGAGGCAACGTCTCCGGTGATTTGGGAGATGTTGGCGAAGGCGCCGCAGTCCTCTCGCACGAAAACGCGTTGCGGCGATTGAGCGATGCAAAAATGCCGATCCACGGCCAGCCCACCGAAACTTATTTCGGCAGCCAGATGAAGTTGAGCCACCACTTCAATGGCGAAGGCGTTCAGTTGCTGCACGTCCCGAACGCCATCACCGACGGCGATACCTTCGTCATGTTCCGCAGCTCGGATGTAATCAGCGCAGGCGACATATTCTCTTTCACGAGTTATCCTCCCATCGACGTGGCACAAGGCGGCAGCATCCAAGGGGAGCTCGCCGGCTTGAACCAAATGGTGCAGCTAGTGATTCCCGAGTTTCGCTCGGAAGGCGGTACCTATGTGATCCCCGGACACGGGCGGATCTGTGACACCGCGGATCTGGCGTACTACCGCGACATGGTAGCTATTATTCGCGACCGTATTCAGGATTACATCAAGAAGGGCATGACGCTCGATCAAATCAAAGCCGCGAAACCTACCGAGGATTGGGACGGACGCTTCGGACAACTTGCTGTCATGACACCCGATAAGTTCGTTGAAGTGGTCTACAAAGGTCTCAGCGTCCAGAAATAATCGACCCTCATGTTCTTTAAATTTTCAACTTTCAGGGGAATCGCGGCTGCGGCGATTACACTGACGGCGCTTCACGCGCAGGGGCCCGGCGGAGTCGCCCCCGAGACTCCCGCAACACCCAAGGCCGCGGCCCCCATCGATCTGACGGGCTACTGGGTGTCGCAAATTGTTGACGAATGGCGCTTCCGCGTGAAGCCGGAGAAGGGCGATATCGCTTACATGCCGCTCAACGACCTGGCGCGCCGGATCGCTAATGCCTGGGATCCCGATAAAGACGCCGCCGAAGGTAACTCCTGCAAAGCCTATGGGGCGGTGGGCGTGATGCAGCGGCCGGGCCGTCTGCACATTACCTGGCGGGATGACGTGACGCTGCAGATTGAAGCCGACGCCGGTACGCAAACACGCCTGCTGCACTTCGGTCCGGTGGCGGCACAGAAGGGCCCGCCGAGTCTGCAAGGTTATTCCGCGGCGGAATGGCGAGTAAACGGAAAAGTGCTGCTCGACACCGGCGGCACGGGTTTCGTCCCCGGATTAGGTCCTGCCCGCGGTACGGCTCGTGGCGGCACCTTGCGGGTCACCACCGGCAACTTGCTGCCAGGCTACATCCGAAAAAACGGAGTGCCTTACAGCGGGAATGCAGTCTTGAATGAATATTTCAACTTGGTGATCGGCCAACAAGACGACCAATATTTGGTCGTCACGGCGATGGTGGAGGACCCTATGTATCTCAATGGGCCGTTCATCCGCACCTATAATTTTAAAAAGAAGCAGGACACCGCAGGCTGGGCTCCGACCCCCTGTGTGCCAAGGTAGCGCCGCTCAGCCTTTCAACTTGATTTGCGCGACGACTTTTTCTTGGGAATTTTGGCGCCGGCGTGCCGTGCCTCGCTGAGAGCAACGGCTACGGCTTGCTTGCGGTTAGAAACTTTCTTTCCGCTGCCGGATTTCAGTGTGCCCTCTTTGTACTCGTGCATCACTTTTTTAACTTTGCCCCTGCCCTTGGTCGCGGTTTTCTTTGCCATCGCCTGTCCTTCCGGAAGTTAGAGCCCCTACAAAGTCAAAGCGTTTCAGGAAGAAACGGCGCTTGTGTTCCGCGACTCCCACTCCATATGGCGGCCCTCTATCTTCCGTCGCGGCCAACCTTGCCGCTCCTGCGAGCTGCCGTGCAAGGCTGTAAAGGGTGCGACTTGTATTTAAAGGCGACGCAGGCCGTGTTTGGCGAAGGTCCTCGGACGGCCAGCATGGCGTTGGTGGGGGAGCAACCCGGCAACGAAGAGGACATCCGAGGTCATCCATTTGTCGGACCCGCGGGCGGTATTCTGGATCGGGCTCTCGCCGATGCGTCAATCGTTCGTGCGGAGGTTTATGTGACCAACGCCGTAAAACATTTCAAATTCGAAGAACGTGGGAAGCGACGGCTGCATCAGAAGCCTCGCGTGGGAGAAGTGCGCGCTTGCCAGCCCTGGCTGGAGGCGGAAATGGAATTGATCAAGCCTCAAGTAATCGTCTGCTTAGGGGCGACCGCGGCGCAAGCCTTTTTCGGAAATAAGTTTCGCTTGACGAAGGAACGGGGCGTCCCGTTTCAGCATCCTTGGGCGCCTCACGTGGTGGCGACGATACACCCTTCCGCTATATTGCGCGCCCCCGATTCCGCTCAGCGGCACGCGGAATATTCACGTTTTGTGGACGATCTCAAAGCCGCTCGTTTACTAGGGAGGTAGACAATGGCTGCCATTGCATGGAAGGGATTCGTAAGTTTTGGACTGGTCACATTTCCAGTGCGGCTCTTCGCAGCCGCTCGCGCACAACATGTGCAGTTCCACATGCTGCACCGCAAGGACCTCTCGCGGGTAAAAGAAGTCTGGTATTGCGCCGAGGAGAACAAGCCCATCGACCGGGACGAAATCGTAAAGGGTTACGAGGCCAGCAAAGGCAAGTACGTAGTGGTCGACGACGACGAACTGAAGCAGATAGCGCCCGCTACGGCCGCGGCTATGGAAATCCTGCAGTTCGTTCGTGACGATGAAGTAGATCCTATTTATTTCGAGAGTTCCTACTATGTGGCGCCGGAGGCTGCGGCGGCCAAACCCTATGAGCTTTTCGCGCAGGCCTTGGAGCAAACCAAATATCATGCTATTGGAAAGCTGGCGATGCATGGGCGGGAACATATTGTCTTGATCCGTGCACGCAGCGGAAGCATGGTGCTGCACACTCTGTTCTATCCCAATGAACTGCACGAAGCGAGCCGCGTGACCGGCAAAGCCACAAAATTATCGGCCAAAGAAATGGAACTCGCAAAAAGTCTGGTGCGACATCTTGCCGCTCCCTTTAAGCCTTCCACCCTACACGACTCCTATCGCGAAAACGTCGAGCGTCTGATTCAACAAAAGCAGAAGGGCGAGAAGATCTCAGCGGTCGCGAAGCCGAAGAAGGCCCCGGTCGTCGACATCATGGAGGCGCTGAAACAAAGTCTTGCGGCCCCTGAATCACGCGGTTCACGGTCAAAACCCCGCACCAGCGCGCCCAAGAAACCAAAAAGATCCGCCGCGTAAGTGAATTCGGGTAAAACTTACCGATCTTTCTGGGCTGTCGCTGTTACATTCTCGTCTCCAGCCCATCCAATTTAAGGGAGCATAACCGCCCCGTATACCGGACGAATGCCGTACTTGTCCGGATCGAAAATCCAATTGGGAGTTCGGAGTTATGGCCACCTCGAGTCAGTTCAAATCGATCAAGACTATGATTCTCGCCCTTGCTGCGTGGACACTGTTCGCGACCACGTATGGGAATGCCGCGACGGAAAATCCGCCTTTACACCGAGACAATCGATATGACAGGCTGGAAAATTTCTTTCAATCCTTTGGGTGCCCGGCGCCCCATTATGTGACCGACTACCTGGGAGCCGCGGACTCTTATGCAATCGATTACCGTTTGCTTCCTGCGATTTCAGTCTTGGAAAGTACTTGCGGGCTTTATCAGCGCCTCAATAACCGTTGGGGCTGGGATTCGGCTCGGCAAGGATTCTCGTCAGTCCGAGCCGGCCTTCAGTATATCGCCCGGCAACTTTCGCAGGGGCGTTATTACAAGAACAAGCCTCTGGAAGAGAAGGTGCGCCTGTACAATCCAAATCCGCAATACGCGCGCCAGGTAAAGAAACTGATGCTAAAAATCGACGACCGGAGCGCAGTCATTGCGCAAGAGGGCGGGTCTAATCGCAGCACTGTATCTCGTGAATCTGTGACACACAGCACCCCCTAACTTCGTCTAATTCATGTAACGGCAATTCCGCGAAGAGATTGGTTTGCCGTTTAAAAGGAGTAACACCATGGCAGCAAAACAAGCCAACCAACCCAAGGAAAAAGGCCAGCAACAGAAAGAACAAGGCAAGGGTGGCCAGCATGAGCAGGGGAGAAGTGGCCAGAACGAGCAAGGGAAAAGTGGCCAGCACGACCAAGGTAAGGGCGGCCAGCACGGGCGTTAATGCGTGACCCATCGGCGCCTCTGACTAAGGTCCGAGGTGCCGATACCAAAATCATGCCTAAACACGAAGGAGAAGTTCGAGAGGTTCCCTTTCTTGGAAATGATATGAAGGATCAGGGGCCGACAACCGGAAAACCTTCAGATCAAGCCGACGCCCCCGGCAGAGCCGATTCCGAATGCACTGAGCCGATAGAACCTGCCAAACCTTCGAATAGGGAAGCAGTAAATACAGACGACGCTCAGCTACCACCGGGCCAATAGGCGCGTGCAGCTTGTGCAGTGCACTGCAATAATTTCCTGCTGTTTTAACCGCCCCAAGCAGCGGTGCTGGTATGCCCGGCGTTCGCGACAGCGAGCTTCTCGGCAATGGGCGCCAAATGGTCGTAACAGCGAAAACAATTCAAGATCATTTCTCGTGTGACCGGCTTTACCACGTAGGCAATGCGCCTAATACCAAATTTCTTTTTCAGCTTGTCGCGTTCCGTCGCCGAGCCCGTTAAGATACAAAAGGGAAAGCGCCGGGACGTTGGCAAGGCCTCCAAAACTTCCACGCCGGACAGCTTGGGAAGGTTGAGGTCCAGAAAAATCAGGTCAGGCGTAGGAGCTTTAAGATATTCGCCTCGCTTCAAAAGAAAGTTCAATGCGCTTTCGCCATCGCATAGAATCGTGATGGAGTAAGCTACGCCCATGCGATCCAACACCATCTGGAGGTAGTGGGCATCCGCCTCGTTGTCCTCTACCAACAGTATTTTGAGGGATCGCATATTGAAACTCCCAATGCGTGAGGTGCAATTCTGAGACCAAGAAACACTTCTGAGAGTTTCTTAATGCCTAGGCTTCGACCAAGCCTTTGCGAATGGCATAGCGGATGAGTTCGCTACGATCGTGCAAGTCTAGCTTGCGCATCAGGTTTACTTTATGAGCGTCGACTGTCTTAACGCTTAAGTTGAGGCGCGTGGCGATGTCTTTGAGCGATTGCCCTTCCGCGAGGAAGATAAGAATCTCCCGCTCACGATCGCTCAGAAGCTCATAGCCCACTTTGAATTCGGCCGGTTGTGCCAGGTACTGGCGCACCAGACCGGTGAGAACTCGCGGACTCATATACTGCTGGCCCCGCCAAACTGCCTGAACGGCGTACACCAATTGCAGCGGAGGTGAATCCTTCAGCACATAACCAGCGGCTCCGGCATCGAGGCAGCGGGCGACCATGTCCTCGTCATCGTAGACAGTCAAAATCAGGACCTTTATATCGGGCCGCGCTTTCTTGATGCGACGAGTGGCGTCGAATCCCTTTAAAACCGGCATGGAAACGTCCATCAGGACCACGTCCGGGTAGAGGCGGATGGCCTGCTCCAACCCTTCCTTGCCGTCAGCAGCCTCTCCGACTACTTCTATGTCGGGTTGTGAATTGAGAATGGTTTTCACGCCTTCCCGAAAGAGAGCATGGTCATCGCAGACCACCACTCGAATTGGTTTCTTAGGCGAACTCAGTGAACTCATTGGACAGCACCTGAAAGAGGAAGATCGATTTCAATGCGGGTCCCGCGAATTTTGCTCGGGGAGCCCGCCGGCATGGATTGAATGTGAATCCGGCCCCCTAAAACCTCCACACGTTCGCGCATCGCGGTCAGCCCGAAGGAGCCATTTCCGGGTCTCGCCGTGGTATCGAATCCCACGCCGTCATCCTGTATGACCAGGATGAGAACTGAATTCTTCATGCACCCGAGCGACACCTTTACGCTTTTCGCGGAAGCATGCTTGAGCACATTGGAAAGCGCGCCTTGCAGCAGCCGATAAAGGGCGACTTGATGAGTCATCGGAATGTTTTCGGGAAGATATCCCTCGCGAAGCTGCACGGAAATTTTGGTGCGGGAGGAAAATTGGCCAGTATACGTTCGGACCGCTTGCAAAAACCCTAAGTCGTCAAAAACGGCTGGACCCAGGTCGAGGACCAGGCGCCGTACGGAATCGATAGCATGCGAAACCAGCGCAATGGCTTCATTCAGCCTGGGCCGTATCCCCGGCACGTCCTTCTTTTTAGTGTCGAGCGCGATCATCTCGAGGTACAGCTTTATAAGAACCAGATCGTGGCCCACCTCATCGTGGAGATCCCGCGATAGACGTTTCCGTTCTTCCTCGTAAACTTTCGTCACATAAACTGAAGCATCGTGGCGCCGTTCCGGAGCGATCAGCGGAATCGTTTTGGTGCGTGCCGGCAAGGGGACGGACTTGTGCCGGGTATAGGCTCCTACCATCAGCAGCATCACGAGAGCGTGGAGGCGCGAGAACGCCAGAAGGCTGTCGCGTTGGGTCAGGTACGGGGCGCAGATCTCGAAAAGCTGGTGGAGCGCGGCAGCCGCCTCTTGCAGGCTAACACCGGATTGCGCAAGAGCAAGGCTCAAGTCGTGTATCTGCTTGCTAAACGAGGCGAACGACGTTCTATACAAGCCTTCGGAGAGTTGCTCGAAATCGAATCCGGCGCCCCCCAGAAAACCTTTAGAGTCAATGCCTAAACGACGCATTCCTTTCGTCCATTTGGAGAAAATTTCTTTGGAAAAGGGCGCGAGTAAAACCAACGCTTCGGCGGCCGGGCGTTGGATAGTCGTCTGAAATCTGCGCTGTGACATTACTGGCATAGATCGGCGCACTGTTCAGCGCTTCCCGGAGTCCTGTTGCACCTCGGATGCCAGTCATAGAACCGTGACTTTCCTCTAAGAAAGAGGGAAACGCAACCCTTATCGTTTCATCAGGGGACGACGAACACTGATTGGCCGATGGCTAGTCCGCTGCAGATTCGTTTGCCCTCGGATGGAGGGACGGACTGGTCTCGCGACCCAGCAGACGTTCGGCTTCCTCGATTCCGCCTTGCAAATCACCAACGGTTTTCATCCGGGCCAAATCCACGCCAATGGTTACCAGGGTCTGAGCGATCTCGGCTGACAGGCCGGTCACGATCACGGTGGCTCCCATAAGACGCGAGGCGTCCACCGTTTGGACCAAGTGATTGGCAACGGTCGAGTCCACGGCGGGTACGCCCGTAATATCGATCACCACCACCTTTGCGCGGTTAGAGCGGATTCCGCGTAGCAGTTGTTCAGTCAATTGCCGGGCGCGCTGGGGATCGATTACCCCGATGATCGGCAGAATCAGGAGCCGTTCACGCACCTGCAGCACTGGAGTGGACAGTTCGCGGATCGCCTCCTGCTGCTCGCGAATGATACGCTCACGCTCCTGTACGAAGCTAACGCCCACCGTATTCGCAATGCGGTTCGCAGCCGGCTCGTAGGCGTTTAAGACCTGGTTCAGCATGCTAAAGTCGTGCTGATATTTTTCAAACAAAGAGCGCGCCAGTACATCCCGGAGTAACAATACGATCCCCAACACTTCATGCGTTTCGACGCCGCGCGGAATAATACGCTCTGAGAGATCGCGCGCGTATTCCTGCAGAGCTTCTACGCTGCCGGTTTCAAGGACGGCGACATAGTTGTCGTAAACCGCCGTGGCTTCAGCGAAGATCTCTTCCTGGGTCATCGCGGTGAGCAGCCTGGATTCCGTAATGCGGCGCGCCCATTCTTCGCGAAGTTGCGTCCGGTTCCTCCTGAGATGGGAAACGAGTTCCGACAATAACGCCTGGGTGCTGGTCTCACCGTTGTTTTGCGCCGCACGTGCAATCGTGGGCAGGGGTGCTTGGTGCAGCTTGGCTCTCATCACGCTTTGCTCCTGATTTTTGCGGCTCATTGGCCGGACCCTTGATAACGCGCTACCAGAACCAGGCCGTCGTCCGATCCTGTGCGGCAGCGCGAAGAAATATACTCCGCGATCGCGCGGGGCTGCTGCTCGCTGAGTCGCAGGCCGAAATCGACGCGGATGCCATCCGTAGCGAGAACCACCAGGTCGCCGGCGGAAATCGGCAGCACCGTGGGCTGTAGCAGCGGGAGCTTGTAGCCGACAATGCCGGCCCGCATGAACATTCGCTCCGAACGGACGGCGGATGACGAGCCGGAATGCACGAGCAAGCCTTCCGTATTGCCTACGCCTAGCCACGTTAAAGTGTTTTCGGCGCGTTGAATAACGGCCAGACCCATCGCCGCCCCCCTGCTCGCCCGCAAGCGTTCGTGACAGCGGCGTACCAGCAAAACGGGGTCATCGCCGGCATTTGCTTCCAGTACTCCAATCGCCATTCCAGCGGCAGCCGCAGCCTGCGCACCATGCCCCGCTCCATCCACTACCGCCAGCAGCGTACCGCCGGGAATCGTCTTTACCAGATGCCGGTCACCCGATTCGTTTTGATCGGGAGCCGTGAAGGACGCCACACCGTAGTCCAAGAGCGCAAGGGAACGGGTAAACGTCTGGGTCATGCTAGCCACTTCCTCATAGTCACGGTTGTACCCGAACCTAAAGTGGACTCCACCCGAAACTCATCCATGAGCCGGCGCGATCCGGGAAGTCCGAGGCCCAGGCTACGCGAGGTGGAATAGCCCGCCTTCATCGCCAATGAGAGATCAGCGATGCCGGGACCTTGATCGCGGGCGATCACCTGGAGACCGAACGTGGAACGACTTTGAACAACCGATAGAATCACCTCTCCGCCTTTCGTATACTCGACGATGTTACGGGCGATCTCGGAAACGGCACTCGCAATCAAAACCAGATCGGTTCCCATGAAGCCGACTCGTGAGGCCATGGTACGCGCCGCAGCCCGCGCCTCGACGACGTCGGTATCGTAAAAGATCGGAATGGCCTGAGTGCCTGCCCCGCTTTTATTTGTGTCCATGACGCAGTAGCTCCAGCGCTTCCTCGAGATCGAGCGCAGTCGCGACTTCTCCCAGGTCGAGGCCCAACTGAACCATCGCGAACGCGACTTCGGGTTGGATTCCAACGATCACCGTCTTCGCGCCCCGCAGGCGGACCATTTGGGCGAGATCCCGTACAGTGCGGGTAGCGAACGAGTCCATTACGTCAAGCACTGTGACATCGACGATAACGCCCTTCGAACGGTATTTCCCTACGTGTGATGCCAAACCGTCGCGCAATTGGATTAAATCGTCATCCGTAAGCGTGGACTGGATCGAGGCAATCACGTAGTCGCCTTGTTTCAGAATAGGGACCCTCATGTTCTTGGTTCT
>JALYJH010000007.1 GCA_030775415.1 Acidobacteriota bacterium
TTCCTCATCGAGTAGTTTGACATGGCCGAGTTTCTCGAGCACTAAGCAGCGCCAGTTCGCTCGCGAGCCGGAGACTTGGAGTCCGCTTTGGCTCCCACCGCCGTATTGATAGCAGAGCACCCTTATTTGGCCTTCTCTGTTCCGGCCCAATCGGTGCGGACAAAATAACCGTTGCTGTCCGTCATAGGTGGCCCCAATTGGCTTCTTCTTCGAAACCGCCGTCCAGACAAGCCGATAGATTTCATCCACCGTTTGGATTTTAGCGCGGACAACGCTCATCCTCTTCACAGTAAAACACGCCTGAACACGGAGTTCTGGCCGGCTGCATCCGCTAGTCCTTCGTCTTCAGTTGGGAAAGTTCAACCGCCCGGCGCAACCCAAGGAGTGGAAGCTCGGGTACAAATGCATCAAATAGGTTCTCTCCCTCAAAGAGCCGTCCAAAGCCCCCGGTTCCGACGATGACAGGTTGCTCCTTTGGGAAGTGCTCTTTCGTAACGGCTGCGGCAAGCGACCGCACCGTTGCTAGGGTACCGTAATAAAGTCCCGATTGAATGCTTTCGACTGTCGAACGCCCCAGAACTTCCGGAGGGCGCACAATTTCGACGATCGGCAGCCGCGCAGTCTTCGATTCAAGCGCAGCCATGGAAGTATTTATGCCGGATGTAATAATTCCGCCGAGATACTCTTTTTCTTTGGTAACGGCGCAGAGCGTCGTCGCGGTGCCAAAATCGACGATGAGCAAATTCCGGCCGGGAAAGCGAGCGAGCGCACCAATGGCATTGGCGATCTTGTCCGCACCCACTTCCAATGGATTGCGATAGCGAACTTTTAGTCCTGTCTTCACTCCCGGTTGCAATAGGAACGGCTCGAAGCGGAAGTATTTGCGGAAGCAATTTCGCAGTGCGTGTACGGCATCCGGCACCACGGAACACATTCCAGCCATATCGATCTCCTCAGGCTCGATTCCATTCTCACGAAGCACGGCGCGAAAGAACGTTCCAAATTCATCGGAGGAGGCTCGGATGCTGGAAGTCCGCCGGAAAGTGGTTTTTAGGTCCTCCCCGTCATACACTCCGCCGAAGATCTGGCTATTTCCGATATCTAGAGTAAGAAGCATAGCAACGGCGCTCAGACAGTAAGAAGCCTTTCACTTACAAGAGGGGCGCATTGTCGATCAGACGCACGCCCTCAAGAAAAGCCGCAATGAACCGCCTTCCCCAGTGCTCCTCGACATATTGCACCACAAGGCCTTCCCGCTCCAGTATCGCGCGGGCTTGAGCGGCGTCGATCGTGGGGCTCAAAGCCCGGGAAAGAGAGGCGGCCTTCTCGCGTGCCGCAGGCGATAGCAGCGCATTTCTTGAGCTTTCCGCCAGTCCCGACTCCTCTCGCACCGTGGGGCAAGGGATGATTTGAGTCGAAAGGAAAAACTCTTCTACCATGTCGGTAATGACTTTCAGTTGCTGATAATCCTTCTCTCCGAAGTAGGCGCGATCAGCGCGAATAATATTGAGCAGCTTCAATACGACAGTCATCACGCCTTGAAGGAAACCTGGGCGGTAGGCTGCTTCCATAACCTGGTCGAGGCCGTTCGCCTCTACTCGAAGACGGTAGCCATGCGGATACAGCTCCGAGGCGCTTGGCGCGACAACCTCGTCTGTTCCAAGATCTTTCAGGAGCACTAGATCTTCATCGAGTGTACGAGGGTAGCGCGCGAGATCCTTTGGATCGTCGAATTGCGACGGGTTGACGAAGACGCTGACAACGACCACGTCATTCTCTTCACGACACCGCTTTACGAGCGAAGCGTGCCCGCGGTGAAGTGCGCCCATTGTGGGGACGAAACCAATACTTTGTCCAGTCAGGGCGTGACGCCGTTCCATCCAATCGGCCACTGTATTCCAAACCCGCATTATGAATAACTTTCCTCTGTTGCCGGGAAAGAGCCAGCTTTCACGGCTTCATCATATTGAGCGATGGCATTCAGAACATAGCTAGCGCCGTCTAGAAAAGGGCGGGCAAACTGAGGGCGAAAGTCGATATTCATGCCCAAGAGATCCTGCAGAACTAGAATCTGCCCGTCGCATCCCGCGCCAGCGCCAATGCCGATTGTAGGAATACGTAAAGTTTTGCTGATTTCCTGGGCAAGACTCGCGGGAACGCACTCCAGCACTATCGCGAAGGCGCCAGACTCTTCGAGAGCCGTTGCCTGGCGGAGGATATCGCGGGCGGATTCGTGGCTTCGACCCTGGACTTTAAAGCCTCCGTAGGCATGAACCGATTGAGGCTGGAGGCCGAGATGGCCCATGACGGGTATCCCGCTCTGGGTCATCTGTCGAATCACTGCTTCATGCCCATCCACTCCTTCCAGCTTCACCGCATTCGCACCAGCTGTCATCAATACTTGTGCCGTATCCAGCGCCGCCGCCACACCTTTGCGGAAAGAGAGAAATGGCATATCTGCAATTACGAATTTGTCGGGGGCCCCACGTACCACTGCTTCTGTGTGAAGGCGTATTAGCTCGACGCTCATGGAGAGCGTTGAAGGGTGCCCATGCATGACCATGGCGGCACTATCGCCGATCAGAATTCCATCAATTGTAGTTTTTGATAACAAACGAGCGAACGTATAGTCGTAACAAGTGACCATCGAGAGCTTGCGGCACTCGACCTTAGCTCGCAGAAAATCTGTAATGCACATGGCTCACCTCATCGCAGAGACGAGCTGATGCGGGCACAATGAATTAGATTCGGGGATTTTGCTCAGCATCGCCTTGGTACCTGTCAAAAGTCGATCAAGTCCGGACTTACATGCAGCCTTGGAGGGCGGCACCGTTACAATAGTCGCTGCATAACGTCAGCGCTAGACAGATTGTATCAGTATTCACCACAGCACGCTTCCACGGGGTGGGGAATTTAGACAAAACAGAAAAGGTGTTACGGAATCGCACGCGATACATTGATCGTGTGGTCCTCGCCATAACGCCGGTGGCAAACCGAAAGATGAGCATGGTAGTATCACGAGATGTCGCACCGGCTTGAAAGGGGCGAGACCGTTGAGTAAATTCGATGTCTTCGGCCAAGGTTGGCGGAGATTAAAGCGTTGCTGACATCGACTTTCGATGGATGGGAGAAGAGATGATGCGCAATATGAGGCGGGTTGTTCGGACTCGCCTAGTTACGACCGCAGGGGTCTTGGTATTGGCGAGCGTGAGCACGTGGGCTCAAGGCTTGCAACAGGATGGAAGAGGAGGTCCTCCGCCGACGGCGAAAACACTAGCTCCCGTGGACTTTACGGGATATTGGGCTGCCATCGTGGTTGAAGACTGGCGGTATCGGATGCTTCCGCCGCAGAAATATGCGGTAAAACCGCCTCTGGGAACAAGGTTGAAGATTCCGATGAATGCGGAGGCTGTTAAGATTGCTTTAGCTTGGGACCCGTCGAAGGATGAAGCGGCGGGTGAGCAATGCCGGGGCTACGGGGCACCGAACGTTATGCGAATCCCGGAGCGGATCCATATCACGTGGCAGGATGACCAAACCCTTAAGTTGGAGACCGATGCGGGACAGCAGACGCGATTGTTCGAATTTGGAGCCGTCAAGAGCCCGGGCGGCGGCTGGCAGGGCGTTTCGGCCGCTTCTTGGGAAACCTTTCCTGGAATCCGCGGCGAACCACTGCTCAGCGGGTCGCTAAAAATCGTCACGACCCACCTTAAGCCTGGCTATTTGCAGAAGAACGGTATTCCCTACAGCGCGAATGCAACGCTGACCGAGTATTTCGACCGCGTAGACGAGCCCGGTGCTTCGTACATCGTCGTTACCACTACCGTTGAGGACCCCACCTACCTCACCCAGCCGTATATGACCTCTACGCATTTCAAGAAAGAAGCCGATGCTTCGGGGTGGAAGCCTTCGCCGTGCTCGGCTCGATAGGCGGGATCAAGATGCAAGGAGAGATGACTATGAAATTCCCCAAGACGGCCGCGGTCCTGTGCCTTGCGGCGGCCGCGAGCATTGCGGCATTCGCGCAGACGAATATAGGAACGAAGGCGACGGGCTCGGGAGTCGATATCTCTGGGGCGTGGCATTATGGCGGCCAACAGGATGCCGCCTATGATACGGCGAACGGCGCGTTGGTTGATTACGGCGGCTTCCCACTGAACGAGGCCGGCCGCTTGTACGCGCTCGCATGGCCCGCGTCGCGCATGACGGTGCGGCAGCAGCAGTGCGCCGGCTACGGAATCCCTTACGCGTATTTTTCTCCCGGAAATTTTCGTTATTGGGAGGAGCGCGATCCCTATACCCAGCAACTCATCGCGATCCACATGTGGTTTCAGACGTCGGAGACGCGCCGGACAATTTGGATGGATGGACGTCCTCATCCTCCGGCCTACGCGGCGCATACCTTTCCCGGATTTTCGACTGGCGAATGGAAGAACAACGTTTTAACGATCACGACGACTCACTTGAAGAGAGCTTGGCTGCGCGGCAACGGCCTTCCTTCAAGCGATGAAGCCACCGTCATCGAGCGCCTGATTCGTCACGGAGATCGACTCACAGTGTTTACGACGACCATCGACCCCGTGTTCTTCGACGAACCGTACACCAAGACCATTATTAATGTCCGCAGCGTAAAGGACCCCGACGCGTGGCTCTATCCGTGCGAGGATGGCCAGGAAATCTTGGCCCGGCCGGAGGAGCAGATCCCCTATTTTCCGTGGGGCAAGCATCCGTTTTTGCGCGATTTCGCGGACAAGAATGCGATGCCGCTGCTGGCGGCGCTCGGCGGCCCCGAGACTCTGCGTCCCGGGTTCGATCTGAAGCTGAAAGATAAGGCCGCGGCGGATGCGGCCGCTCTAGCGGAGACCGTCCCCGGACCTGGTCCGCAGCAGAGCAGCAAGGCCGCGAAAACCGACCCCGAGGACGGCGAAATACATGTCCTCCCGGTGCAGGGCAGCGTTTACATGCTGGTGGGAGACGGCGGAAATATTGCCTTCCAAGTAGGCGATGAAGGCGCTTTGCTGGTGGACGCAGGGGCCGGTAAGATATCCGAGAAGGTGGTGGAAGCGATTCAGAAGATCAGCCGCCATCCGATTCAATTCATCGTCAACACCAGTTTCCACTCCGATCACACCGGAGGGAATGCGAAATTGGCATCCGCCGGTTTAGATCCGAGCCTGCTCGGTTCTTTCTTCGCCGCTCAGGCTGCGACGGGAGTCACGGGTTTCTTCGGAGATCCGGCGCACCGCGCGACGTTGATCGGGCAGAACAACGTGCTGATCAGGATGGAGGCCGCGAAGCTCCCGAACGACATGATCCCGCCCGATACCTACCTTGATAAACGCAGGCGGAAATACCATAACGGCGAATTAGTGGAGATCTTCTATGAGCCAAACGCTATAACGGACGGCGATAGCATCGTGCAATTTCGTAAGTCCGACGTGATCGCCACGGGCGATATTTATGACACGACGCGGTATCCGTTCATCGACGTGAAGAACGGAGGCACCATTCAGGGGGAGATCGACGCCCTCAACAACATTCTGGAAAAAACGGGCTTCGAGCATGACGAGGACGGCGGCACCATGATCATCCCGGGACACGGACGCCTCTCCGATGAATACGATGTCTCCGAATATCGAGATATGGTCAGCATCATTCGTGACCGTGTGCAAACCATGATCAAAGCCGGCGCTACTCTAGATCAGGTGAAGGCCGCCAGGCTCACTGCCGACTACGATACGCGCTATGGCGCGACGTCTGGTCCTTGGACAACCGATATGTTCGTCGAGGCGGTGTACAACACCCTTACGCAGAAAACACCCGCGAAGTAGAGGCGGTCTACCGATCGAGAACCGATTAATGCTTCGGCGAATTGGTTTCGAGCGCAGATTTCACGAGTGCCGCCGTCCGGTAGATTCCGTGGACGAACTTGCCGTACGGAAGCGCGAGAAATAGCAGCAGGACCACGGCGAGATGCACGACGAGCAGCGTTCCCATGGCCGAGGTCTCGCGCAGAACCAATAGTATCAGTCCGGTAAGGCTAGTCAAGAAAAGGAGCGCGATAAAGCTCTTGTCGCTGCCGTCCTGCGCGGCGTCCACGATGGCCGGATCACGCCTGCGCTTTAGGGCATAGAGTCCTACGGGCCCGATCAAGAGCCCGATTCCGCCTAGTGTGCCGAGAATCACCGGCGCGCTGAGATAGGGATGCGGTGCGATATGCCCGAGCAGATGATCGATGGCCGCTACTGTCGTCGAGGCAAGACACAGCATGAATCCGTAGAATGTGAAGTGATGAAATATACGCCGGGCCTGGGAATGGTGTTCGTCAGGATACGTGCATCCCGCGCCACCGCTCGAAAGATTCGCGAGTGCCAGGACGTCGCGAAGAGCTTTCCCCAGAGCGCCCGGATGCAGGAAGCGCGCGAGATTCTCTCCTGCATCGGCAAGGAACCTCAAGAATCCCGCGACGTGCGCGGTCACAATCAGCACTGACACGCACAGGAAAATCGCGACCATGTTTTCGTGCGGTATGACGTCGTAAAACACGCGTCCGGCTAAAGTACGGACCGATGCGCCCAGCGCGATCAGTCCGACAATCCAAAAAATCCAAGAGCCGCGAGCGAAAAGCTTTGCGAGGGCCGTGGGCCATGCGTAGTGGCGATAGGAATCGGCGCGGATTTGCGCGAACACCTGCGGGACGTTGACGGCGAACTCATGCGGGGGCGCGTACTGGCATGCGTAATAACATTCGGCGCAATTGTGGCACAGATTCGCTAGATAGCGTAGATCTCCTGGGGAAAATGTCAGGCGTTTTTCCATCGCAGGAAACACCGCGCAATAACCTTCGCAATACCGGCAGGCGTTGCAGATAGTCATCAGGCGCTCGCCTTCGACGAGGTTCGCGGCTGGAGTGGACAAAATGTCTGGCAATGTTTTAGGATTGGGCGGCACGCACGGCCTCCCTTCCTGCGATGCGTCCAAACACGCTTCCGATGGTCATGCCAAAGCCCGCGGGATATCCTTTACCCAAAATGTTCCCTGCCATGATTTCGCCTGCCGCGAAGACATTCGGGCGGGCCGATTTCTCTTGCAACTGGACTTCGGCTTTCTCATTCACTTTCACGCTGAGGTACGTGAATGTGATTCCAGGGCGCAGCGGATATCCGAAGAACGGTGGTTTATCGATCTTTTGCGCCCAGTGCGACTTGGGGGGCGCGACCTCATTTGAAGTCCGGCAATCGTCCAGCAGGTTGTGATCGAAACTACCCGGCAGCACGGCGCGATTAAAAGTTTCCACGGTTTCGAGGGCCTTCTTCACGGGCAGGTCGAGCTTCGCAGCCAGCTCCGCGATACTCTCCGCGCGAATGGGAGGAAACACCGACGGCATAAATCGCCCGACCACTTTGGAATCGATAATCGAGTAAGCGATCTGGCCCGGCTGCTGCGCGACTAGACGGCCCCAGATGGCGTAGCGTTTTGGCCACAGATCCTCACCTTCGTCGTAAAATCGCTCACCGGCGCGATTCACGACTATGCCCAGCGGCACGCAATCCAGGCGCGTGACGATGCCTCCGTCAAATTTCGGCGCACGCCCGTCAATCGCCACCGCGTGACACTGCGTCGGATCGCCGATTGACTCGGCCCCCGCGCTAATCAGGAGCCTTAGAACTTTTCCTTTGTTGTAGGGAGTCCCCCGCACGATGAAATTGTCGGCGGCCTCGCCCCACGCTTCTTTCAGCCACTCGATGTTCGCTTCGAAGCCGCCCGAGGCGGCAATGAAGCACTTGCCGCCGAATTGCATCGGTTTCCCGTTGAGCAGCAATGTTCCTCCGTTAAAGCGTCCACCTTCTAAATCCACACCGATCACTTCCGCGTTGTATAAGATCTGGACGCCCAACCGCTCCGCAGCTTCGTAATAGGCGTTCATCAGCGCCTTGCCGCCTCCAAGGAAAAACGCGTTGGTGCGCCCCAGGTGCAGTGTTCCTCCGAGCGACGGTTGAAAGCGCACACCATGACTACGGGCCCACGCTTGAGCGTTCGGCGATTCGCGAATCACCAGCCGCGCGAGTTTTTCATCGGTCTGGCCGCCGGTGACACGCAGTACGTCGGCGAAATATTCATCTTCCTTGTAAGCGTCCGTCAAAACGTCTGTCGGGGCATCATGCATACAACGCATGTTACGCGTATGGCGGCTATTGCCGCCGCGAAATTCAGGCGGTGCAGACTCTAAAATCGTGACTGAGGCGCCGCCCTCGCGAGCCGTTAAGGCTGCGCACAATGCAGCGTTACCGCCACCCGCGATAACGACATCAGACGAAAGCAGCGCATCAGTGGTAGAAGAAAGGAAAGTCATTGAGTACGGAAGGTTCAGCAGAATACAGTTAACTTATAAGTATACACGCGTGACAGATCCTCGCGTTTTCATTCGCATCCGCAGGAGGCAGTGCGGGTATTCGTCCTTGTGGCAAGCAACAGCGCAAACCGGCGGCGGGCGGCCGTGGGATGCAACCGAGCACAGGATGCTATTATGATCGAAATGAAGGGAACCGATAAGAATGAAAAGACTATATCGAAGTCGAATAGTGATTTACTTCCTCGCGGCTAGCGGCGTTCTGATTTTTTCTTCAAGATTTTCAGCGCAGCAGCCGAGGTTTCCGCAGTTGACCCTGGAAGAAACCGCGGGTGATCAGCGTGCCTTGGCGGAACGCATGATGAAGGAAACCAGAGCCGGCATCGGAGGGCCATGGAATATCATGCTTCGCAGTCCGGGAATGGGCGAGGGGGTATTGGGTTTGTATAACCACTACCGCCGAAAGACGTCGCTCACTCCGCGGCAAATGGAGTTCGGAATTATGATTACAGCGCGCGAATGGAATGCGAAGTTCGTATGGTCTGTGCATTACCCGCTTGCGGTGGCTGCGGGCGTCTCGCCGGCGATTCTCGCCGACGTGCGCACGGGCACACGGCCCGGAGCGATGAGCTCCGAGCAATCGGCGGAATACGATTTTGCGACTGAACTGCTGCGCAAGCATGAAGTGAGCGACGCCACATTCCGGAAAGGTTACGACGCACTCGGGGAAAGAGGCGTCGTGGAGCTCACCGGACTCGTCGGTACTTACGTTACGTTCGGGGCCTTAAGCAATGTAAGCCAGGTGCCCTCGAATGCAACGAGCAAGGATGCACCCGAATCCTTGCCAGTGAACTCACGTTATCGTTGAGCGATAGACATGAGTTCTTACCGCACCCCCGGCCATGGTTTGCCGACTAGAGTCTCAGGTCGGGCGCCCGGGCGCGGAGTGAATTTCTGGACTCTCCCGGTTCGCACTTCGGCGGTGTAAAGGTTTCCATCCTTGTCGGTTGTGAAACCGTGCACGCCCCACATGCAGCCCTGGCAGGATCCATAGGTTCCCCATGAATAGAGGAAGTGACCTTCGGTGTCGTAGCCGAGGAGCTTGTTCGTCCCCTGATCGGCCGCCCAAAGAATGTGATTCGAGCCCATATAGATGCTGTGAATATCGACGGGAGGGCGCGGGCCGAAAACCCACTGATCGAGGAACTTGCCGTTTTCATCGAACACCTGCAGGCGGGCGTTGGCGCGATCGTTCACATACACGCGGCGCGTGGTGGGGTCGACCGCAATGCCGTGTACATTATTGAAGTAGCCGGGACGGCGCTCGTTCGGGGGATTGCCCTTCAGGCCCCACTGCAAGAGCTTTTTGCCGTGCATGTCGTACTTGATGACGCGCGTGTTATCGTAGCCATCTTCGAGATAAAACGTGTTCGCGTCCATAAAAGCCATGAACGTCGGGCGGGCAAAATGGGTATCGTCGTCGCCGGGCACCCCGGGTGTGCCGAGAGTGAGGAGGCGTTGCTTGCCGTCGTGTGTGAATTCGGTTACGAAATGGTTATCGGCGTCCACGATCCAGATGTGCTTTTCCGGATCGTAGGGGCTGATTTCAATGTCATGCGGCCGGCCCCAGATGCTGTCCCATTGCGACCAGTCTTCACTGATCTTGCCGTTGCGGTCTAAGACCACGATGACGTGCTCCCATCGCCAATCAATGCCCGGACGGCCATCGCTGCCATCAGCCGCGCCCTTGCCGCCACTGGGAGTGGCGGTGGCGGTTTCGCGCAGCGGCACGCCCAGGCCGACGGGGAATTTTATGCTGGGCCCGAGTTGCGGCAGCCAGGTGGTTTTCATCCGGGCCGGCAGCACGGGAAGTTCGCCCTTCTGCGCCACAAATATACGATCGGGGCTTTCGGGATATACAAATGTGGCCTGCGACCACGTCCACCCGTCGTGATTCGGGAGGCTTTCGGCTAAAGGCCTCGGCCAGTTCTGCACGGGCTCGTAAGGCCCAAAGATATCCTCTCCGCCTTTATTTAGGCCGGGGACGGCCAGGAAACCCTCGCCAGGCGCTTTCTTCTGCTGGCCGTGCAGCAGGCCGGCCGGATTGGTCGCCAGGATCCCGCCAAGTACCGCCACGCATACGACCGCAATTTTTAGAAATGTTCGAGCTTTCATAGTGGTGGGAAAAGTATAGAACACCGCGAGGCGTTTATCAACCTTGCGGAAGCAGGACGGGGAAAAAACACGGCAGCTACGGATCTTGCATGCTGCCGGGGTGGACGTCGGGCGAAGAGGGACGCTCATTCACTCGGCTGCCGCTACCCTACCGGAAGTTCGTGCGTGGCATTTACCGCCCGGCCGCTCTGATGCGCTCCGTGCTTGAAGCTGCGCGCGGTAAGCACGAGGGTGGCGATTAGTCCCATTAAGCCAGCGAAGGAGAGCCACACGCCGGGCATGGCGCGATCGCCGGTAGCGTGAATCAAATAAGTGGAGATAGCGGGCGTGAAGCCGCCGAAAATTCCCGTCGCAAGGCTGTAGGCGAAGGAGAATCCGGAGACGCGCACGTTCGCCGGCATCACTTCTGTTAAGAATACGACCATGGCTCCGTTGTAGCTGCCGAAGATCATCGAGAACCACAGGCCGGCGGCTAACAGGCGTTCGAACGACGGCGCGCTCACGAGCCATAGGAGCACTGGATATGGCGTCAGCAGCGCGATGAGGGAGAACAGGAGCAGCAGTGGACGTCGTCCGACTCTGTCAGAGAGCGCGCCGCTGATGGGCAGGAAGCACAAGTTCGAGATGCCCACGCACAGAGTGACCAGCATGCTCGATTTCGGGGTGAGGTGCAGGACGCTGCTGCCGTAGGTGGGCATGTAGGCCGTGATCAAGTAAAACGTGACGGTAGTGGTGATCGACAGCATCATTCCCAGGATCACCAGGCGCCAGTTGGTCATAAGGGTGCGCCAGATCTCGGACGTGCTGGGGCGATGCTTGCGCGCGAGGAACTCGTCGGTTTCGGTAAGCGAGCGCCGCAGCATAAACAAAAACGGGATCAGCATGGATCCGATCAGCAACGGCACGCGCCATCCCCAGGTGGCCATATCTTCCGGCGGCAGTGTTACGGAAAGTGTCAGGCCGATGAGCGCCGCGAAGATCACAGCCACTTGTTGGCTGCCAGATTGCCAGCTTACGAAGAATCCCTTACGTCCTGGAGTGGCGATTTCCGCTAGATACACACTGACACCGCCGACCTCGACGCCCGCAGATAAACCTTGTACCAAACGCCCCAGCACTACCAGCAGCGGCGCGAAGAATCCAATGGTCTCGTAGCCGGGCATAATGCCGATAGACAAGGTTCCGACCGCCATCAACGCAAGCGTAAGCAACAGGCCCTTGCGGCGGCCCTGATGGTCGATATAAGCGCCCAATACGATGGCACCCAGCGGCCGCATGAGGTAGCCCGTACCAAACGTCATCAGCGACAACATCAGCGAAGCGTATTCGTTCTTGGTGGGGAAAAACGCACGACCAATGGCAGCGGCGTAGTAGCCGAATACCATGAAGTCGTACATTTCCAGGAAATTACCGAGTGAAACGCGAATGACCGCGCCGATTTTCGAGGTAGACTTAGGAATGTTGCTCACCAGGACCGCCTTGAGCCAGTTTACTTCTTTTTGAGGACAGCCATTAAACTTTTGTAAACCGATGTTTTTGTAAACGGCTCACTGGTGATTTCCCGTTCGTGCTGCGCTTGCGTGACCTCACTGATCAAAGATCTTGCCGCTCCCGTTCGTAATACAGCTCAGCCCTGGCGATGATCCGGGTTCTCCGAAGGCCACCCATCCGCAGCAGTAACGTTTGCATTCGAGCGGCCGCACATAGGTCGACTGAATCTTCTTGCGGTATTCCGGGTACATCGATTCCGCGCTGCCCAGAATCGCGTCCTGCGGCAAATTGTAAAACTTGACGAGTTCCGCCACGGCGGGGTTCTCGCCTGGCAGGTGATGTGGCACCTTCCCCGCCGTCTCAAGGGATGGCACTTCGGTAATTGGAATACAGGGCACCGACGTGGGAACCGCGTTTTGCCCGGTCGGATCGTAGGCCCAACTGCGGCTCACCACCTGCGGCTCGGTAAGATAGACGGGATCCGTGATCACGGCTACGATTGTCAGAATGTCGCCGTGGCGCATGATGTGTTCGGTCACAGTGGCCTGATCGCTACTCGGATATCCGTTGCGGCGCAGGTAGCCTTCCTTAATGTGAGTTGTGTAGGTGGTCAGCATATCGCCTTCCCACACGCCAGTCGTGAACCCACTGAAGGAGTGGAACGCATTTTTGGAGGGATGGGGACGCCCGTCCATCCAGATCGTGATCGCGTCACGATCAACCGCGGCGCTGATCTTCCACGCCATCAGGCGGCCTGTCAGCGGATCGAACTCGCTCCAAATCCTGATCGCTTGCGGTCCAAAGACGACGTACTGCGGCACATAGAGGAGGCACTGACGCTCGGACATGGAAAGTTGGCCGGCGTCATAGCTCAGAGCTTTGGCGCGACCTTCGGCGTTGGCGGGTATGCCGGTATAATCCACGGGATTGGAGCCCGGGCCGCGCTCAATCCAATCTTCGTGCTCACGCGATTGCCAGTTGCCCGCGAGATCGATCTCGCCGAAGGCCGGGACGCATGTAAACACCGTCGCGAAGAGTGCGACGCCGACCCATCCCATCATCGAATTCATTTTCTTGTACCTCGTTTACTCTCGTGCGATTTCGCGATATTTACCATGTGGCCGAGCATGGAGTCGTATCCCACTTGGATCCGTTCGGCTCCTTCTTATATTGAATCGGCGTGGTCCATGGGATCTGCAGATTCAGCGGATCATCGAGAACCATGGTATCGATGATCCATTGATCGCCATTCGATTCTTTGGCCAAGTCAAAATACTCCGTCAGCACCGCACCACCGCTGAACGGCACGCCATTTTTACGCATATAACCCGGACGCATATTCTTGGTCACAACCGTCATCGATCGGGGCGGAGCCGAACCTGGTCCATGCGGCATATCCCAACTGGCAACGGAATCACCCTGCCAACCTGGCGGGCCGCCCGGGGCTTTCCAGTTGCCGAATTGGAACAAGCGCGTCTGCATGCCAAGGTCGGTTTCCAGCTTAAGCGTGTTGTCGTCCTGCCAAGTGATGTGTAGCCGAATCGGCAGGCGCATCAAGCCGGGAGCCGCATAGGAGCGGCACTGTTCTCCGGTGGCTTCGTCCTTCTTGGGGTCCCAAGTATCGGCCGCCCGCTTTCCAGCCTTCGTGAGAGGGATGCTGGCATAATCGCCTTTCGCCGGCGTGACCATACGCCACCGCCAATCTTCCGAAATCACGGCGACCCAGTATCCGGTCAGGTCGACTGGTGCCGCCGCCTTAGCGGAGGGAGGCGCGCCACCGCTGCCCTGCGCGAAAACGCTGCCGGGCGATAGCAGCGCAGACCACATCGTCAATGCCGGAATCAGACCGCGTACCCCCAGTTTCAGGTAGCTCATGGTTCTGGTTTTCAAGGAATGCACCCCATGGGCTAATTTTTGACAGTGAGGCCGGTGTAAACCGCGTCGACAAATTTGTCCGCGGTCCACGGTCCCGGTTCGGAACCATACTTCACCCGATATCCCTGCGTCGGATTCTGCTTCTTGATCTGATCAAGATTCATACCGCGCTTGATCCACGCCTGTACCAGATCCCGCACGATCACGACGGCATCGCGGTACTCCACTAAATCCGCCTGATCGCAGACACGTCCGCGCGCGGGGATCAGCATCGTGCGCCCTTCCATCCACACCAGGGGAACGGCCGGAATCGCGAGGTCCACTAGACGGTTCAGCGCGTCTACCTCGCCTTGAATGCTGCCGCCGCTTTCGATGTCAATCGCGGGAAAGCGCGTCACGTCGAAAATTTCGCCGGTGGCAATGACGTCCGCACGGCGGAAAAACACAATGCTATCGGCGTCGGAGTGCGCCGCGGGCTGATAGATAACCTGGACGCCGTCATCGTTCAGGTAGAACGCGATCTGACGACCTGTGTACGACTGCGTTGGCAAGGCCGCCGTGGCATACGGCGCTTGCTTTTCCGGGGGGGTGCTCATCCGCTGATTCACATTATCGTGCGCCAGGATCGCCGCCCCGCCGGAATTCGCCGCCGCATCTCCCAGGCGGTTATAAGGCCATATGGACAAACCCGCTTGGGCAAATTTTTCATTGCCGCCGACATGGTCTGCGTCCGCGCCGGTATTGATGATGTAACGAATCTTTTGCGCGGTCAGCCTCTGAATGGCGGCCAAGGCCTTGTCTGTCATGGACGCGGATCCCGTATCAACGACGATCATGCCTTGCGATCCCAATTGAACGGTGATATTGGCCCCCGCGCCGGCGATCATATAAACGTTCGGACGGACTTGGATGGTATCGATATCGCCGGTGGCTTGTGGTGGCTGGGCCAACGCGCTCTGCGCCCGATAGCCTAGAACCGCCGTAACCGCCAATCCGGCGAGCCATGCGCCGCGGACCATTGTTCCGCGCTTGCGTACTGAATTCATTGTTTTTATGTGTCCCGCGTGTTACGGCGCGGCGGAATTTTCGACCAATTGTATCATGCGAATTCACGCGACATAAAATTCTGCCGTTAGTTCATTGGCATGTTCGACCGGCCTCTTATCCAGTTCGCACTCAAGTGTGTTTTCTAAGCACTGAGGGGCGCAATTTCGAATGGACCCGAATGTGGACCCAGCATCGGGCCAGATTCGCGTCGGCCACGGTTTTGCGTTGGCCACTGCCCTCTTTCGCCAGGGAGCCAGCTACAATTTAGTCGCCGAGTACCGCTCAAGGCGCCACCGATACCTTGAGGAGTTACGGCTAGCGATTGCAAGTTATCGCAATCACCAGCAGCACTGCGCGATGCGCCATATACGACAATAGAAAATCCGGGAAAATACAGGATTATGAGGATGTGCGAAATCGGGAAGGGCGGCATGGTATGAACGGCCTGGAAGCATTGCCCCTGCATTCGCGCACGCCGCCGGAATGGGGAAGGGCGGCGCTCGGCGACACGGTGGCGCTGCTGCAAGATCATGCTTTTCTCGAAAAAAAGGCAGCGGCCAACGCATTGGAATTGATGACGCGCTGGCCGGGCGAATGGACGCCGGGTTGGGTGGAAACCATGACAGGCGTGGCGCGCGATGAAGCATCGCACCTGGCGCAGACGGTTCGCCTGCTGGCGCGGCGCGGCGGCCGGATGGAACGCGGCCACCGCTGCGCCTACGCCAAAGCTCTGCGCCTGCTGGTCCGCAAAGGTGGCGCCGAGGAGACGCTCGACCGCTTACTGGTCTCCGCACTAATTGAAGCGCGCTCCTGCGAACGTTTTTCCGTGCTGGCCGCGGCCGCCGAAGATCCGGAGCTCGCGGCGTTTTACAAAGCGCTGTTTTCCTCCGAGATGGGCCACTATAAAGTGTTTCTGAAACTGGCGAATAAAGTCGCCGCCAAGTGCATCGTCGAAGCGCGCTGGCAAAAGATGCTGGCCGCCGAAGCCCGCATTCTGGCTGAACAGACGCCGGGTCCACGCATTCATTCCGGCACGGGCTCGTACTAAAGTAGTGGAATGCCGAATGAACCGGATGTTACTGCTGGTCCTCTGAGCTTGCGCATTTACCCGCAAGACGATGCCACGGTGGTCGAGTGCGCCGGTCGCGTGATTTCCGGCGGCACGGACGAACTGCGCCGTGAAGTCAAGGCGCTTTTTCCGCACACCAAGCGCGTGATTGTGGATCTGACTCACGTGACTCAGTTGGACAGCATGGGACTGGGCGCGATTGTCAGCCTTTACGCGTCCGCAAAGGCCGCCGGGTGTGAACTCAAGCTCATCAATTTGAGCAAGCGCGTACGCGAGGTCTTTCGCGTGACTAATCTGCTGTCAGTATTTGAAGTTTACGGTGAACACATCATCAAGATGCCGTAACAGCATGAAGCGGGGCGGGGAAGCCGGTAGAGGGGACACTTACAAAGCGTACCCGATAGTAGTTTTAGATGCGGCAGATGAGTAGTTCGCGCTCGTAGATCATTTCGGGCGGCAGGTGATCGTGGAGCTCAATAAACAATTCCTCGTGCCCCAGGACTTCCTGCTTCCAGGCGGCGGAATCGAACTTCTGCAGATCGTCGAATTTCGTCTGCGAAAAATTAAGGCCGTCCCAATGGATGTCATTGTAGCGCGGCATCCACCCGATCGGTGTCTCACGGCCAAGCGCGCGGCCGTGGGCGCGATCAACGATCCACTTGAGCACGCGCATATTCTCGCTGAACCCGGGCCACAGGAATTTACCGTCGGCATCCTTACGGAACCAGTTCACATGGAAGATTCGGGGAGTCTCGCTTAAACTGCGCGCCATCTTTATCCAGTGGCGGAAATAATCGCCCATGTGATAGCCGCAGAAGGGCAGCATCGCCATGGGATCGCGGCGAACTTTACCTACTGTCCCCACGGCGGCCGCGGTCATTTCAGATCCCATCGTTGCGCCCGTGTAAACGCCCGCGCTCCAATTGAAAGACTGATACACCAGCGGCATTGTCGTCGCGCGGCGGCCGCCGAAGATGAACGCGCTGATCGGCACGCCCTCAGGCGCTTCCCACGCGGGATCGATGGTCGGACACTGCGAAGCGGGCGACGTAAAACGCGAATTAGGATGCGCGGCTTTGACGCCTGTTTGCTTGGCGAGTTCGGGAGTCCAACGGTTGCCTTGCCAGTCGAGACACTCTGCCGGCGGCTCATCGGTCATTCCTTCCCACCAGATGCCGCCGTCTGGCGTCAGCGCGACGTTAGTGAAGATACTATTGCGTGCCAAGGTAGCCATGGCGTTGGGATTGGTATGGTGCGACGTGCCAGGCGCTACCCCAAAAAAGCCGGCTTCCGGATTAATCGCGCGCAGACGGCCATTGGCGTCGGGCTTAATCCAAGCGATGTCATCGCCGACAGTCCAGACTTTCCAACCCTCGAAGCCGGCGGGCGGTATCAGCATCGCAAAATTGGTTTTGCCGCAGGCGCTGGGGAAGGCAGCGGCGACGTAGGTCTTCTCGCCTTGCGGATTTTCCACACCCAGGATCAGCATGTGCTCCGCCATCCAGCCTTCGTCGCGCGCGATGTTCGAAGCAATGCGCAGCGCGAAGCACTTTTTACCCAGCAGGGCGTTGCCGCCGTAGCCTGAGCCGTAAGACCAGATCTCACGCGTCTCCGGGAAATGCACGATGTATTTTTCTTTGTTGCAAGGCCACGGCACGTCCTTCTGGCCAGCGGCCAGCGGCGCACCCACGGTGTGCACGCAAGGGACGACGCGCTTCTCGCCCTTGTCGATTTCCTCAAACACGCGCTTGCCGATGCGGGCCATGATGCGCATGCTGACCACGACGTAGGGCGAATCGGTCAACTGCACGCCAATCTGCGACATGGCGCCCCCAACCGGACCCATGCTGAAGGGGAGCACGTACATAGTGCGGCCCGCCATGCAGCCGCTGAACAGCTCCTTGAGTTTCTTGCGCATCTCAAACGGGTTCACCCAGTTGTTGGTGGGCCCGGCGCCATCTTTCGATAATGAACAAATAAAGGTGCGGTCTTCGACGCGGGCGACATCGTTTGCGTCGGAGCGCGCGTAGAAACAGCCGGGCCAGAGATCTTGGTTAAGCTTGGTAAAGGTGCCGGCGTCGACCAGTTGCTGGCACAAATCGTCGTATTCTTCTTGCGAGCCATCGACCCAATGAATGGCGGCCGGCTTGGTGAGCGCCGCCATCTTATCGACCCAGTTAAGAAGATGCGTATTTTTGCTCAAGGGTTGAGCGGAGGTTCTAGCACTGGCTTGCATATCAATTATTTTCGCACACGTGCAGCGACTGCCGTGCTCAGAAGGACAACACGTAGCGGGGCTTATTAACTCGTCGCGCTCTTGGTGGTGCGCGGGGCGGATTACTTCGCTTTCAGGTTCGCGGGAGCGTCGCCCTTGCCGAAATTCTTGGCCAAATAGGTCACGATGGCGTCGAATTCTTCATCCTTGGCGGAGGCACCGTAGCTGGCCATGGTGTCGACCACGGTTTTCCACTCTTCCTTGGTGTGCTTCAGGACTACGATGACGTCAAGGCCGTGGCACGCGCTGCAGACTTTGGCAAAGGTGTCTTTGCCGGGGCCGTCAGGGAGATCCTGGGCAGTCATCGGAAGAGCGGCGAGGCCGAAAGTGAATAGGGCAAGGCACAGTTTGCGCATACTGAGCCTATTTTCGCACAGCGGCTTCTGCCGTGAACAGCACCAGGGCGACCCAAAGGCAGTCGGCGATCAGCAGGTGCAAAAGTTGTAATAGGAGCGGAGCTTGCAATGAGATGCTGGCGGCACCGGCTGCCACTTGGGCGAAGAAGAGCGCGAGAAGCCAACCCGCTAGCGGCGTCCGGCGTTTGAATTCGGGAATCGCGATCCGCGCGATGATGGCGCCCGCGGCCAGCGCGAGGATAGGGTGAATGACGCGCAGGCGGATGAGGAAGCTGGCGGTGGAGGAAAAGTCGTCGCGCATGCCTTCGGCTAACGTGTGAGCGGGGAAAAGCGTGTCGCCGAGAGCGGTAATCGCTCCGGCGATGGCTACGAGAACCAAGGCGATTAATGGCCAGGACAGGACGAGTGAGAACTTACCCATCTTACGCGTAGCCGCGCGCGCGGTGAGTGCCAGCGACGCCAGCAGTAGAAACGTGTTCACCAAATGAAGACCGAGCGAATAAACCCGGCCCACGGACTCATTGCGGGCCACATGGCCGAGCAGGACCAGTGAAGCTCCAAGCAGGGCTTCGGTCAGAATAAAAACCAACGACCACGCGGCCCAGCGGCGCGCGGGAT